>NZ_JBIRGD010000012.1:0-282640 GCF_044327805.1 Streptomyces sp. NPDC018019
ATCGACCCCGCCGAGACCCGCGAGGTGCTCATCCGCTCCCTGGAGATGCTCCGCAGCAAGCACGCCGACCTGCCCGCCCGCAAACACGGCAACCCACCGCAATGAGCCACCCGCCCAAGGAGCCCCCGTGCCCCCGTCCACACCGCCCGAGCCCCTCTTCCGCATCGTCCGCGGCACGGCCGACGCCGCCGAACTGGCGGCGCTGACCGCCGTCCTGATGGCCCGGGCCACCCAGGCGCCGCCGCCCCCGGCGCCCGCCGGACCGGTGACCGCCTGGCGCCGCCGCGCCTACCGCCCGCCCGGCAGCTGGCAGCGGGCCGCCTGACCCGACGGCCCGCCCGCGGGCACCGGTTCGCGCACCCCTGCCCGTACCGCCCTCACCCCGAGGAACGGTGCCGGTGCTGCCCCCGGCTGCTGTGCGCGTGCCGGGCCGCGGGCTGCGGAGCGGCGGCGAGGTCCAGTTGGCGTACGAACTGGTGGAAGCAGAGCAGCACGGTCAGCGGCGGCAGGCCCGCGACGGCGATGCCCGCCGGCGAGGGGTGGACGTGGGCGATGCACAGCAGCATGGCGACGACGGCGAAGAAGATGACGACGGCCCAGGAGTGCAGGGTGCGGCGGCGGTGGACACGGGCGCGCAGGATGGACAGCGTGGCGACCACCCAGGGGCCGTAGATCAGCAGCGGCCACAGCACCGCGATGTCCGCCGGGGCGACGCCGTCCGCGATGGAGCGCAGGGGCGGGTAGGACGCCACGGCGCCCAGCGCGGAGACGGAGATCGCGATCACCGCCGTCAGCAGCACCGAGGAGGCGCTGAGCAGCCGCCGCCAGGACCAGCCCGCGGACCCGGTGGCGGCGGGCGCGCGCGGGCCGGGCGCCCGCACCTCGGCGTCCCGCGGGCCGGGGATGCCCGGTCCGGCGGGGCGGTGGACGTCCTCGGCGGGCGGGTACCCGGCTTCGGCGGGACCGTATATGGCCTCGGCGGACGGGAAGACGGCCTCGACGGGGCCGTACACGGCCTCCGCGGAGGGGAACCCGGGCTCGGCGACGCCGTACACCGCCTCGGCCGGCGGGAAACCGGGGTCCGGGCCGTCGGCCACGGCGGGCTGCTCGGCCGTGTCCCACAGTTCCGCCATTTCGGGGCCGAGTTCCTGCAGGACGGCGGCGTCCCACCCGTCGCCGGCCACCTCCTGGCCCAGGGGCTGGTCGTGCGGGAACCGCACGTCGGCACCACCGGGGTAGGGGATGGCCTCGTCCGTGCTCTGGCGTGGCAGCCGGTGCCGGCCGGTACCGGGAGGCACGGGGACCCGCGGGATGTCGTTCACAACAGCTCTCACTGGGATCGGTGGTGGCCGGTGGGGAAGGGGCCGGCCGACGCGCCGCCCGCGGGGGGCGGCGGGCGCCGGAGGTGCCGTTACCGGTCGTCGTCGCTGCCGTCGAGGGTGGCCAGCAGCTGTTCCAGCAGGTCGCCGGTGTACTCCAGCCGGACGCGCTGCCCGGGGCGGAGCAGGTGGACGTCGGGCCGGACGCCGGGCGTGGCCAGCGGCACCGTCGCGCGCAGCTGCCAGGCGCCGAGCTGACGGGTGGGGGAAATGCTCGTCTCGGTCATACGTCGTCAACGAACAGGGAACAGAGCGGGTGACTGCGGCATACGGGCGAATCAGAATTAAGATAACTAATTCCTCATAACGGTGCTTCGGTGGCGAACCGGAAGCAGCCGCACCGGCACGAGTCGACCAGATACCGCCCCGTCCGGCCGCCCCATCGGGCCGTCACCGGCACATGCGCCGCTGACCAGCGCCAACACCATAAACGGAGAGTTACGGACATACCACCAGGAACCCCGGCGACTCCGGCGTGTTGTCCGGCCCGTTCGCCGGCACACCGACTTCGGCGTACGCACAGATGGACAGCACCACAAGTTTCCTTCACCGCAGTTGAAACGCGTCAGGTGCCGGGCTACTGTTCCTACGCCGTGCCTCAACCGTGCCGTACGTTCGCACCGCCGGGCTTGACACAGCGTTGACACCGGCGGTACGGGCGCAGCCGCACGACCGCCGGACCCCCGGCCGAGGTCTCCCCCACCGGCCGGCCCCTACCGGACCACGCGTACCGGCGAGGGGCCGCGCAACTGCGCCACCCTTGCACCGGAGCGGTTTGTCAGCAGCGGGCGAAAGGAAGAGCGACGACCATGGAGTTCGGCGTCCTGGGGCCGGCCGGGCCCCGCGCGCGCCCGGAAGTCACCAAGTGGCGTCCGTCATCGCCCCGTTCGCCCCACCGGAACCGCCGGGTCCGCCCGGCCCGCCCGGTCCGCCGACAGGACATCCGGCTCCCCGGCGGGAACCGGTGCGTCCGCATGTGCCCGCAGGACCCGTGCGGTGTGCTCGTCCAGCGGGAAGAACAGCTCGATCGCCAGCTCCGAGAGGGTGACGTCGGCCGGCGCGCCGAAAGTGGCGACGGTGCTGAACAGGGCCAGCTCGCCGTGCGGGGTGCAAAATCGTATCGGCACCACCGCTTCGCGCGGGACGTGTTCCTGCGGCGGGGCCGGCGCCTCGCTCGCGGGCACCTCGTAAGCGCTCACCTCGTCGTACAGCGCGCGCAGTTGGGGATCACCGGTGGCGTGGACCTGTCGCAGCAGTCCGCCGAGGATGTACGCGCGCGCCTCGCCGAAGCCGATCGCGTGCGCCGGAAGCCCCTCGGGGTGCAGGGCCAGTCGCATCACGTTCGGCTCGGACGCCACCAGTTCCGGCGGGGCCACGCCGAGCAGGACGTCCATCCCCCGATTGGCGCGCACCACGTTCCACAGCCGGTCGACGACGACCGCCGGGTACGGTTCGTGTCCGCGCAGCAGCATCTCCACCGCCGCGCGCGCCGAGCGCATCCCCTCACCGTCCAAGGGCCGTTCCTGGTACACCGGTGCGTAACCGGCCGCCAGCAGCAGGCTGTTGCGCTCGCGCAGCGGTACGTCCAGATGGTGGGCCAGGCGCAGCACCATCTGCCGGCTGGGGCGGGCCCGCCCGGTCTCCACGCAGGACAGGTGCCGTGTCGAGGTGTCCGCACGCAGGGCCAGTTCGAGCTGGCTGAGCTTGCGCCGCAGCCGCCATTCGCGCAGCAGCAGCCCGGCCCGCGGCTGTTGGTCGGCTCCCATACGGCCGACCCTACCGAGGCCCTTGCAGACCGGCCATGACCCCCGGAGTCACACGGGCCGGCACCGCGGCCGGCGAACGCCCGCACCGGGCACACCCGGACGCGCCGGACAAGCACGCCCGGACGTCCGCCACGACGCTCACGAATTGGGTGACTTCGCATTACGCATATTCATCCGCCCGCCATCGGAACGCCACATGAACGGCGCCCGGGAGGTACCGGTCCGCGGCATCCCGTACGGCATTGGAGGGGCCCGTACGACAGCTGCCGTCAGCGTGCGGGAGAAATCAGAAAACACCCGGGACAACATTATTGACACCCTGTCGAACGGCCTTTACATGATCTTTCTGAGCGACCCGTCCGGATGACCTCTGTGCTACCCTTTTCCACGCTGCCCGGTAATGGCTAGTTCGCTTTCCTTGGCATTCCAGGACGCCCGGCCCGACGTAGCAGCTCCACCATGCATATCAAGGGGGATGATTGTGCAGCGGATCGTTTTCACGCCGGAAAGCCTTGCGAAGTTACGGCTGGCTCCCCGTCCCGAGCAGTTCCGGGAGACCCTGTTCGCCCTGGGGATGCTGAGCACCGGCAGCGGCGGCGCCCCCTTCAACGCCTGGCGAAGACGGGTGGGCGCCTGGGCCGGGGCCGGCGGGATCGTCGGACTGGCCCGCACGGTCCGGACCTTCCCCGACCTTTACCGGGTCGCCGAAAAAGCCTCCGCGGAGGACGCCGCCGCGCGGGCCGCCACCGCGACGGTGCCCGCCGATTTCAAACCGCGGCTGCTGAAGGACCTGGAGGCATTTCACCGGGTCGCGGTGGCCCCCTACTGGTCACGGATAACCAGTCATCTGGAGGCGGACCGCAATGTCCGCGGGCAGATCACGCTGAGCGGCGGCATCGACCAATTGCTCGGCACCCTGCACCCGGCCATCCGCTGGGAACCGCCGGTCCTCGAAGTCCCCGGCGAGGGCGAGGACATCAAACTGGAGGACACCGGACTGCTCCTCGCGCCGGCCTTCTTCCTCTTCGCCCGCGCCCCCGTGCTCATCGAGCAGCGGAGCGGGCTGCCGCCCCTGCTGTCGTATCCGATTCCGGTCAAGCAGGACTGGAGCGACGACCCGCAGGGCGGGAGCGCCGGCAGCGACCAGGCGCTGCGCGCGCTCGTCGGCCGGACCCGCGCCGCGGTGCTCCAGACGCTGACCCTGACCTGCACGACGACCCAGGTCGGCGAGCGGGTGGGGATCTCCACCGCCGCCGCCAGCCAGCACACCGCCGTGCTGCGCGCCGCCGGGCTGATCAGCACCCTGCGCACCCTGAACAAGGTCCAGCACACCCTCACCCCCCTCGGCGGGGCGCTGCTGCGGGGCGAAATGTCCTGATCCGCGCCTGGCGTGAAAGGGCCCGGAGGCTAGCATTCCGGGCCCATATCGGGGGTGAAGGTTACTGCACCCTCCCACTACTGCCAGCATCATGGTGTTTACGGACCGCCGCATTGTAGTTTTGGTCCGTGGGGCCGGCAGGGCGCCACGCGCCGACGAAGGCCGGGAGCCGGATTGTGCGGGTGAATCAGTAATGGGGGGATTCGAGGGTTGTCCTACTCCTTTTGAATCTCAGGAATACGCGGTCACGCTCGACAACGTGTCGAAGAGATATCTGGACGCGGAACCGGATCATTTCGCGTTGGACGATCTTTCGCTGGGGGTGCAGAAGGGGCGGTTCTGCGCCGTGATGGGGACTCCCCGGTCCGGGAAGACCACCCTCCTGCAATGCATGGCCGGTGTCGTCCGCCCGTCCTCCGGGACCGTCCGCTGGGGCCCCGCGGAGGCCGGCTCGATCGGCGTGGTCCGCACCGACGACCTGCCGCGGCCCGCCACCAGCGTCCGTGACTTCGTCTCCGCGCGGCCGGACGGCCCGGAGCGCAGCGACCGCGAGGTGCGCGACGCCTGCCGGCTCGCCCGGCTGTGGCCGCGGCGGCGCGACGTACGGGAACTGACCACGGTCCAGCTGAAGAAGGCCACCCTGGCCCGGGCGCTCGCCGATTCCCCGCGTCTCCTGCTGGTGGACGAACCCGCCGGTGCGACGGGGGACGGGTATTCCCGGGTCCTCGGGGACATCGTGCGCCGGGCCGTACGGACCCTCGACGTCACGGCGGTCATGGCGACGGACGACCCGCTCGCCGCCTCCCGCGCGGACAGCGTCGTCTTCCTGCGGGACGGCCGCCTCGTGGACGCGGTGGCGAAGGCGTCGGTCGACGAGATCACCGACTGTCTGCAATGCCTCGAAGCGCTCTGAAGTGCCGCGCCGTGCGCCGGAGTCGGGTCCCGGCGCGCGGCGCCGTACCAGCGTTCTGAGGGGCGGAACGGGCTGCGGAGAACCGCGGCGGCGGTCAGCCGCCGATCGCGCCCGCCAAGGCCGTGCGCGCCGGCACCGGCTCGTGGTCCGAGCGGATCGGGTAGAAGAGCATCGGCCCGGGGCGCAGCGGGGTCTGCCGGATGAGCACGGTGATCCCGGGCGACAGGAAGAAGGACGGGGCGATGGTCAGGCCCACCCGGTCCAGGCTCAGGTCCCCGCCGCGGCCGGGCACTTCGAGGCCGGCGGCGGACCAGGACACCTTCGGGTGCAGACTGCCCAGCAGTCCGTCGGCGCCCTGCTCGCGGAGCACGGTCATCCGGGCCGCGCGGTCCCGCTCCAGACTCCTGGCGATCTGGTCCCAGTAGGGCGCCACACAGGCGTGGTAGAAGTGCTGGAGCGCTTCGGTGACCCGGTTCGGGCGGGTGCCGGCCGGCGCCCCTTCGCCCCAGTGGGCGCGCTGCACCATGCCGTCGATGTCGGGGAACGGGCGGATGACCTTGGCCAGTTCGGTCAGGCGCCGGGCCGGCGGCCGGTGGCCGACCGCCCGCCGCCACCGCGCGACGTCCGGTCCCCCGCCACCGGAGGCGAGCAGCTCCAGGGCGAAGAGGGATTCCCTGATGCGGTCGGCCTCGGGCAGGATCCGGGTTCTGCGGAGGCTGTCGGTGGTGAACTGAAGGTGCGGCACGGGTCCCCCATGAACTCGGTCAGCGCCGGCGCCGCGGTCCCGCGGGTGAGGGGTGAGGGGGTGCGGGAACCGGGGCCGGTGCTGTGCTGCCAGTGCGTCGAGATCCTGCTGTGGACGACCTCAACAGGAACGACGGTACGCGGCGGCCCGGTGGGCAGCAGTAGAGCTCGTGCCCGTTCACTGGTGCAGTTCTCTGCACCATGCGGAACGCTCCGCGGCCCGGCGGCGCCTCCTCGCCCAACGGTGCGGGGAGGGCCGGCCGGCCCCGGTTCATGCGGTCGCGGACGGGGGGAACGCCGCCCTCAGATGGTGATGAGGACGTTGATGACCACGGCCACGGCGACGATGGCGGCCACCACCCAGGGCCACATCGGGCGCTCCTGGGACGGCTTCCAACCGGTGGACTCCGGCATGACTGCTCCTGACGCTGGTTCGTACGGTGATGAGGGACCGGGCCCCTCGGGCGACGGGGGACACCCAAGGGGCCCGGCTGTGGAGGCTTCGGTGGCACAGGCACACGGGCGTGCCGCCGCCGAGCCCGGCTCGATGGTTACTTGTAGTCGTCGCGGTTCAGACAGGTGTTGCGGAGGTCTTCGAGCAGCTCGTTCTGGTCGGCGAGGTAACCGACCACCGTCCGGCTCGAACCCTTCCCCTTGACTTCCGCGGCGCGCATTTTGCGAGCAGTTTCCTTGATGGCCGTACGGAGCTTCTCGTCCGACGCCTGTGCGGCCATGGAATCCAGTTCGTCGGCCCGTTCCCGGATCTGCTTCTTCGTCTTCTCCACGTCGTCCGGGAACGGATTGGTGAAGGTCTTGCCCACGATCCGCGCGCACAGTTCCACGCGGCCGGCGGTCTTGGCACTGACGTCCTGGCAGCCGGTGGCGCCCGCGGTCAGTGCCGCCGCGGTGAGGACCGCGGCCACCACGGCACCCGTCCGCGTACGGCGACCGCCGCCCCCGGCGCTCGGTTCCTTCGGTATCACCTGCGGCCTCCCTGTCGTGGTCCGGCGCTGGTGGCGGACCGTTCTGCGATGTCTCCATGCTGCGCCGCCGGACGCCGCCGCGCAGTGGGACAGGCTGCCCGATCGAGGTGCAGAGAACTGCACCAGGACGGGCGTGCCCACCGCCGGTCCGAGGGGGGGCCGCCGACGCCCGGAGGGGCCCGGCCAGGTGTATTTCGCGCCAGCTTAAAGACGTGGTGATCCGGGGTTCCAGGCCGCAGGCTGGGGACCGGCCCGGAATGCGCGGCCGGTGAAGTGACGGAGGAGAGGTCCCATGGGTTCACCGATGACTCTGGCGGCGAAATTGTGGGAAAGCCACGTGGTCGACTCGCCGCCCGGTGGACCGGATCTCCTGTACATCGACCTGCACCTGACCCACGAGGCGACCTCGCCGCAGGCGTTCGACGGCCTGCGGCTGGCCGGCCGGCCGGTCCGGCGGCCGGAGCTGACGCTGGCCCTGGAGGACCACAACGTACCGACCAGTCCGCTGAGCGTCGTGGACCCGGTCAGCCGTACGCAGTTGGAGACGCTGCGCCGCAACTGCGCGACCCACGGCATCGAGCTGTACTCCCTCGGGCACCGCCGGCAGGGCATCGTGCACGTCGTCGGGCCCGAACTCGGCCTCGTCCACCCCGGCATGACCGTGGTGTGCGGCGACAGCCACACCTCGACGCACGGCGCCTTCGGGGCGCTGGCCTTCGGCATCGGCACCAGCGACGTCGAGCACGTGCTCGCCACCCAGTGCCTGGAGCTGCCGCGTCCGAAGACCATGGCGGTGGAGTTCACCGGCGAGCTGCCCCCGGGGGTGGGCGCCAAGGACCTGGTGCTGGCCCTCATCGCGGAGATCGGCCCCAACGGCGCGCAGGGGCACATGGTGGAGTACCGCGGCGCGGCCGTCCGGGGCCTGTCGATGGAGTCCCGGATGACGCTGTGCAACATGAGCATCGAGGCGGGCGCGCGGGCCGGTCTGGTCGCGCCGGACGCGACGACGCTCGCCTACCTCAAGGACCGGCCGTACGCGCCGGACACCGCCCACTGGGAGGCGGCGGCCGCGCACTGGGCGACGCTGCGCAGCGACCCCGGCGCGCGCTTCGACCGGTCCGTGCGGATCGACGTCTCGTCGCTCACCCCGTGGGTGACGTGGGGCACCAACCCGGCCCAGGCGGCGCCCATCGCCGCCGAGGTGCCCGCCCCGGACGCCTTCGCCGACCCGCTGGACCGCGCGTCCGCACAGCGCGCCCTGCGCTACATGGACCTGGCCCCGGGCACACCGCTCCGCGACATCCCCATCGACGTCGTCTTCCTCGGCTCGTGCACCAACGGCCGGCTGGAGGACCTGCGGGCCGCGGCCGCCGTGCTCAAGGGCCGCAGCGTCGCCGACGGCACCCGGCTGCTCGTCGTGCCCGGCTCGATGGAGGTCCGCGCGGAGGCCGAGGCGGAAGGGCTGCACGAGGTCTTCCTGGCGTCCGGCGCCGAATGGCGCTCCCCCGGCTGCTCGATGTGCCTGGGCATGAACACCGACCGGCTGGTCGGTGCGGTGCGCAGCGCGTCCACGTCCAACCGCAACTACGAGGGCCGGCAGGGCGCCACCGCCCGCACCCACCTCGTCTCCCCGGAGGTGGCCGCCGCCACGGCGGTCACCGGCCGGCTCACCGCCCCCGCCGACCTGGCATGAGAGGTACCGCACCCGTGCACCCCTTCACCGAGCACACCGGCACCGCGGTGGCCGTGCGCCGCGACGACATCGACACCGACCAGATCCTGCCCGCGGAGTTCTGCAAGCGGGTCGTCAAGTCCGGTTACGCGGACGCCCTGTTCAAGCGCTGGCGGGAGCAGGGCGACTGCGTCATCGACCGGCCCGAGCACCGTGGCGCGACGATCCTGCTCGCGGGCAAGGACTTCGGCATCGGCAGCTCCCGCGAACACGCCGTCTGGGCGCTGCGGGACGGCGGGTTCCTGGCCGTGGCGGCCACCGGCTTCGGCGACATCTTCCGGCGCAACGCGCTGAACAACGGGCTGATCCCGGTCGACCTCCCGGCGCCGGTGGTCGAAGGGCTGATGGACCGGGTGGAGGCCGACCCCGGGTTCCGGCTCACCGTCGACCTGCGGGCCTGCCGGCTGCGCTGGGCGGACGGCGAGGCCGGCTTCGTGGTCGACGACCGGGCGCGCCGGATGCTGCTGGAGGGCAAGGACGCGATCGAACAGACCCTGCTGCGGCAGGACGCCATCGCCGCGTACGAGGCGCGCCGCGCCCCCTGGCTGCCGGCCGTCCCGCGCGGCGCGTTCGACAGCGTGTCCGCGGCGGGGGCCCGCTGATGGCCGCCGTCCAGCACCCGCGCGCGCTGCTCGGGGCCGCGCGGGTCCGCCAGTTGCCCGGTGGCGGCCTGGCCGGTCTGCTGCGCGACGGCGTCCCGGCCGGCACGGTGAACCTCGCGGTGGGCACCCCGGCGTTCCCCGACACCCCTCCCGAGCTGGTGGACGCGGCCTGTGCGGCGCTGCGCGCGGGCGTGCACCAGTACCAGGACCCGGCCGGGGTGCCGGCCCTGCGCGAGCGGATCGCCGCCGGGCTGCCGGCGGCTCCCGATCCGGACACCGAGGTGACGGTGACGGTGGGCGGCAGCGAGGGGCTGTGCGTGGCCCTGCTGGCGGCCGTCGATCCCGGTGACGAGGTGATCGTGCTGGAGCCGTGCTACGAGAACTTCCTCAGCGCCGTCGCGCTGGCCGGCGGCCGGGTGCGCCCGGTGCCGCTGCGCGCGCCGGACTGGCGCCTGGACCCGGCGGAGCTGGCCGCCGCCATGGGCCCCCGGACCCGCGCGATCATCATCAACAGTCCCGGCAACCCCACCGGGCAGCTGCTGGACCGCCAGGACCTCGCGGTGATCGCCGAGTTGTGCGAGCAGTGGGACGTCACCGTCGTCTCCGACGAGGTGTACGCGGACTACGTCTACGACGGGCGCCGGCACTGCTCGGTGGCCGAGGTGCCCGGTCTGGCCGAGCGCTCCGTCGTCGTGGGCAGCTTCTCCAAGAGCCATGCGATCAGCGGCTGGCGGCTGGGCTTCCTGCGGGCCCCGGCCCGGTGGACGGAGCTGCTGCGCCAGATCCACGTCGCCACGACGGCCGGCGCCCCCGCCGCCTTCCAGCACGCCGCGGCCGCCGTGGACCTGTTCGGACCCGGCCGGCAGCTCCGGTCGGCGGCCATGGCCACACGGCGCGACACCGCCGTGGCCATGCTGCGCGAGGCCGGCTTCCACTGCCCCGCGCCCGCCGGCGGCTGCTACGTCCTGGCGGGCATCGACGGCCTGACGGACGAGCCGAGCCCGGTCTTCGTCCGCACCCTGCTCCAGGAGTCCGGGGTGCTGCTGGCCCCCGCCACCCCCTTCTTCGCCGACCCGCGGCGCGGTGAGCGGCATGTGCGGGTGGCGTTCAACAGGCCGGCCGAGACCCTCGGCACCGCCCGGCGGCGCCTGCTCGCCCGTCCGCGCGCCGGCCTCCCGCACCGCATTCAGGAAGGTGAATGAACGTGACAAGCACGATGGATCTGGTGACCGGACCCCGGCACGGCGGCCTGGTGCTCGGCATCGAGGCCGGCTCCCCCGGCACCGCCCTGACGGAGCTGGGGGCGCGGCACGGCGCCCGCATCCGGGACGGCGTGATCGAGCACGGTGCCGCCCTGCTCAGCGGGTTCGGCTGGGCCGACTGGCCGGAGCTGGACGCCTTCGTCAACAGCGTCGTCGGCCGGGCGCTGGACTACACCGAGCGCTCGTCCCCGCGGACGGAGCTGCACCCCGGGGTGTTCACCGCCACCGACCACCCGCCGACCGAGGAGATCTTCCTCCACACCGAACAGTCCTACAACCTCAACGTCCCGCACCACCTGTTCTTCTTCTGCCGCCAGGGGGCGCCGGAAGGCGGGGCCAACACCCTCGCCGACTGCCGGGCCCTGTACGACGCGCTGCCGCGCCGGATCGCCGACCGCTTCGACGAGGAGGGCTATCTGCTGGTCCGCAACTTCCTCCCGGGGCTCGGCCTGTCGTGGCAGGACGCGTTCGGCACCGAGGACCGCGCACAGGTGCAGGCGTACTGCGACGCGAACGCCATCGAGGTCGAATGGGTCGACGAGGACCACCTGCGCACCAAGCAGCGGCGCTGGGCGGTGGCCACCCACCCGACGACCGGCCGGCGCTCCTGGTTCAACCACCTGACGTTCTTCCACGCCCGCACCCTGCGTGCCGAGGTGGGCGAGTTCCTGCTGGAGGAGTACGGGCCCTGGGGGATGCCGACCAACACCTTCCACGCCGACGGCTCGGAGATCCCCGACGACGTGGTGGCCACCCTCCAGCAGGCGTACCGCGACCACGCGATCGAGGTGACGGCCCGCACCGGCGAGGTGCTGATCGTGGACAACCTCAGTGTGGCACACGGCAGGCTGCCGTTCGTGCCGCCGCGTGAGCTGTTCGTGAGCATGTCGGACGCGCTGCCGTGGTCGCAGCTGCGCCCGGTGGAGCGGACCTCCGCCCCCCTGGGCGGAGTCACGGCGCCGGCCGGATGAGCAGCGGCGCGGACGGGGGCTCCGGGGCCGCGGGCGGCGCCCTGGAGCTGCCGGGCACCCCGGCCGGCGGGCCCGCCGACGGCGACGCGGCGCCTGCCGTGCCCGCCGGACGTACCGTCCCGGCACCCCGCCCGCTCTCCCGCAACCGGGAGTACAACCTGCTGTGGAGCGCCAACATGGTCTCCCAGCTGGGCGCCCAGGGCACCTTGATCGCCTACCCGATGCTGGTGCTGGCGCTGGGCGGCTCGGCCCTCCAGGCGTCGCTGGTGGAGTTCGCCATCGGGACGTCACGGGCGCTGGCGGCGGTGCCGGCCGGGGCCATGGCGGACCGCTGGAACCGCAAGAAGGTGCTGCTGGCGGCCGAACTCGGCCGGGCGGTGGCCCTCGGGCTGCTCGCCCTGACGGTCGCGCTCGGGCCGGGCAGCTTCGGGGCGATCCTTGCCGTGGCGGTGGTCGAGGGGGTGTGCACGGCGCTGTTCACCACCACCGACCAGGCGCTGCTGCCCGGCGTCGTGCCGCGCTCCCAGCTGGGTACGGCGGTGGCCCGCAACACCGCGCGCTACCACCTCGCCACGGTGGTCGGTCCGGGACTCGGCGGTCTCCTGTACGGGGTGCACCGGCTGCTGCCCTTCGTGGCCCAGTCGGCGGCCTCCCTGCTGTCCTTCGTCACGCTGCTGTTCCTGCGGATGCCGCGGCAGCCGTCCGGCGGACCGGAGCCCCGTGAGGGCATGTCGGGTGCGCTGCGCTCGGGCCTGCGGTGGCTGGCCGCCAACCGGCCGGTGCGCACCACGGTGCTGGTCGCCACCGCCTTCAACCTGGCCTTCAGCGGTCTGCTGCTGGTGGTCGTGGTGATGGCGCAGCAGGCCGGCCGCCCGGCCGGTGAGATCGGCGCGATCGGCGCGCTGCTGGGCGCCGGCGGGGTGGTGGGCGCAATTCTGGCGCCCCGGCTGCGCCACGTGCTGACGCCGTACACCGCCCTGATGCTGCTGACCTGGGGCGCGGCGGCGCTGGTGCCGCTGCTGGCGGTGCTGCCGCTGGGGTACGCGAGCGGGCTGGTGCTGGCCGGGGTCGCCCTGCTGGCCCCCACCGCCAGCGCGATCGTGACGACGTACCAGATGCTCATCACCCCGGACCGGATGCGCGGCCGGCTGGCCGGGGTGATCGGCATCTCCATGAGCGCCGCCTCGGCGCTGGGCCCGCTGTTCGGCGGCCTGCTGCTGGAGACGGCGGGCGGCACGGCCACCGTCCTGGTGTGCACGGCGGTGTTCGGGGCCCTCGCGCTGGTGGTGACCCTCGCGCCCACCGTACGGACGTTCCCGCGGCCGAAGGAGCTGGAAGGGGCCGGGTAGGCGGTACGGCCCGGCAGACGACGGCGGGGACCGGCCCGCCCCTGAGGAAGGGGGCGGACCGGTCCCCGCCGTCGTGTGCCGGCCGGGCCTACGCCCGCAGGTACGTCAGGACCGCCAGGACCCGCCGGTGGCCGCTGGCCGAGGTGGGCAGGTCGAGCTTGGTGAAGATGCTGCCGATGTGCTTGTTGACCGAACTCTCGGCGATGAACAGCGTCTTGGCGATGACGCTGTTGCTCTGCCCCTCGGCCATCAGCGCCAGCACCTCGCGCTCCCGCTGGGTCAGGGTGCTCAGGGGGTCGTCGCCGGCCCGGCGGATCATCAGCTGGGAGATCACCTCGGGGTCCATGGCGGTGCCCCCGGCCGCGATCCGGTCCAGCGCCTCCAGGAACTCCTCGGTGTTGCCCACCCGGTCCTTGAGCAGGTAGCCGACGCCCGAGGCGCTCTGGGCCAGCAGTTCGCCCGCGTACGCCCGTTCCACGTACTGCGACAGCACCAGGACGGGGAGTTCGGGGATCTGCCGGCGGGCCTCGACCACCGCGCGCAGGCCCTCGTCGCGGAAGGACGGGGGCAGCCGGACGTCCACCACCGCGGCGTCGGGCCGGTGTTCGAGCAGGGCGGGCAGCAGGTCGGTGCCGTTGTCGACGGTGGCGCAGATCTCGTGGCCCTCGCCGGCCAGCAACAGGACCAGCCCCTCCCGGAGCAGCGCGTTGTCTTCGGCGATCAGGATCCGCATGGAATCTCCACTCTGAGTACGGTCGGGCCCCCGGGCGGGCTGACCAGTTCCGTGGTGCCGTCGAAGGCCGCGACCCGGCGGCGTACGCCCATGATCCCGCTGCCCGCGTGTTCGGAGGCGCCGCCCCGGCCGTCGTCCTCCACGTGGATGGAGATGCTCCGCTCGGTGATCCGCAGCCGCACGAGCGCGCCGGCGGCGCCGCTGTGCTTGGCCACGTTGGTCAGCGCCTCGGAGACGACGAAGTACGCGGCCGCCTCCACGGCGGCCGGGGCCCGCGGCACGGTCGCCGCGTCGTCCTCGATGTCGATCGAGGTGGGCACCTCGTTCAGCGCGGTCAGCGCCCGCACCGCGTCGATCAGCCCGCGGTCGATCAGGACCGGCGGGTAGATGCCGCGCACCAGCTGGCGCAGCGACTCCAGGGCCTGCTGGGCGAGTTGCTGGGTGGCGTCGACCATCTCGGGGACCTGTTCGGGGCGGGCCTTGAGCGCCCGTTTGATCATGCCCAGGCGCAGCGACACCGCGACGATGCCGGCCTGCGCCCCGTCGTGCAGGTCCCGTTCGATGCGGCGCAGCTCCGCGTCGTGCGCGTCCAGCGCCTCGGCGCGGGTGACCGACAGCTCCTGGACCCGCTGCTCCAGCGGGACCCGGGCGCGGGCGACCAGACAGGCCCGGGAGCCCAGTGCGTGCACCCGGGCCAGCGCCACGACGATCGCGGCGGCCACCGCCGCGTAGACCATCCCGACGAACATGGCGCCGAACGCCTTCGGCCAGGAATCAACGGTGATCATGATGACGGCGTCCCGCTCGCGCGGGGCGAGCCGCCACCACAGGGGCGCCGAGAGCCAGTTGACCGCGCCGCCGCAGGCGCTGACGGCGGCGACGCACAGGACGGTGCCCGGCACGCTGTGCGCGAGCAGCCACACGACGTCCTTGCGCACGGCCGGGTCGCGCAGCGACAGCCGCGGACGGCGGGTGTCGCCGTCCACCCCGCGGTAGTACGTGACGACTTCGGTGCCCAGGATGCGGGAGACCCGGCGGCGGTGGAACTCGGCCACCCGGCGCAGCAGCCGCAGCACGACCGGCAGCAGCAGGAAGCCGGTGCCCACCAGGCACAGGGCGAGGGCGACGACGAGCAGGTAGAAGAGCACGAGGCCGGCCAGGCCGGTGCCCAGGCAGAGCAGGATGTAGCCGATGGCCTGCGGGAAGCGGCCGAACAGCCGGTGTGCGAGTTCCCGTGCGGGCATCCGTCGCAGTGTCGTGAACAGCGATAAGGACATGGCTGAGTGAACCCCCCGACGCAACGGCGCGATCACCGTACCACCGGCGGTGACGCCGGGGCCGGGGTGCCGGGCCCGCGACGGACGGCGGTCCTGGGGCTGTCCGGAAGCGGCAGGGGCACTTATCTGCACCTTTCAACCTCCAGTTCACGTGGTGGTCCGCGATATGGCCGAAGATCTAGCGTGCTGGGGCAGAAGGACCGGACTACACACCGCGCAGCGAGGGGTCGGACGTGAGCAGAAGGGACCGGGCGGCACGGGGCGCCGCGGAGGCGCCGCCTCCGCGGACGGACGAGGCCACGCCCCTGGGCAACGGTGACGGCCGGCGGGCGGGCGACGGCCCGGTGGTCAGCCTCAGCGGGGTCCGCAAGACCTACGGCAGAGGCGCCGGCGCGGTGCACGCCCTGCGCGATCTGTCCCTGAGCTTCGCCCGGGGCTCCTTCACCGCGGTGATGGGCCCCTCGGGCGCGGGCAAGAGCACCTTCCTGCACTGCGCCGCGGGCCTGGACCGGCCGGACGCCGGGACGGTGGTGCTGGGCGGTACCGACCTCGCGAGCCTGAACGAGGTCGAGCTGACCATGCTGCGCCGGGAGCGCGTCGGCTTCGTCTTCCAGGCGTACAACCTGATGTCGGCGCTGACCGTGGCGGACAACATCACCCTGCCGCTGATGCTGGCGGACCGCCGGCCGGACCCCGCCTGGCTGGACCGGGTGGTGGCCCAGGTCGGGCTGAGCGACCGGCTCGGGCACCGGCCGTCCGAACTCTCCGGCGGCCAGCAGCAGCGAGTGGCCATCGCGCGCGCCCTGGCGGCCCGTCCCGAGGTGGTCTTCGCCGACGAGCCCACCGGCGCGCTGGACACCCGTACCGCCAAGCAGGTGCTGCAACTGCTGCGCGACATCGTCGACTCGACGGGGCAGACCGTGGTCATGGTCACCCACGACCCGGTCGCCGCGTCCTACGCGCACCGCGTGGTCTTCCTGGCGGACGGGCGGTACGCGGAGGAGATGACGCGGGCGACGCCGGAGCTGATCGCCGAGCGGATGACCCGGCTGGGAGAGTGGTGATCCCGTGTTCGCGCTCGTGCTGAAGACGGTCAAGGAGCGCAAGAGCGGCTTCGTGGGGGCGTTCGTCGCGCTCCTCGGCGCCTCCATGCTCATCACCGCCTTCGGCATCATCCTCCAGTCGGGCATCGACTCCGGCGTCCCGGTGCAGCGGTACCGCGACGCCGCGGTGGTGGTGGCCGGCAAGCAGGAGTTCTCGGTCACCGAGGGCAAGAGCACCAAGACCAAGTCGCTGGACGACGCCGTCGGGGTGCCGCGCACGCTGGTGGACAAGATCGCGGCGGTGCCGGGGGTCCGGCAGGCCGTGGCCGATCTGCGTTTCCCCACCCAGCTGGTGGACAAGGACGGCGGGGTGCTCAAGGGCGAGGACGGCGAGGGGGCGTTGGGCACCTCGTGGCCCGGCTCGGTCCTCGGCCCGTTCCACCTGGCCGGCGGGCGGGGCGCGGAGCGGCCCGGCGAGGTCGTCCTGGAGAAGTCGCTGGCCGAGCGGGCCGGGGTCAAGGCGGGCGGCACCGTCCGGCTCGCCACGACGCAGGCCGCCGCGGTCTACACCGTCGTCGGCGTGGTCGAGTACCGCGGTCCCGGTGACGGGCTGCGCACCCCACCGGTGTTCTTCTCCGAGGCGCAGGCACGGCAGTTGTACGGCCGGGACGACCAGGTCTCGGCGATCGGCGTGCTCGCCAAGGAAGGCACCGACCCGGAGGAACTGGCGGAGCGCATCGAGGGCAGGCTCGGTGGCACCCCGGCGGACCTGTACACCGGGGACGGGCTGAGCAGCGTCGAGAACCCGGACGTGGCCTCCGCGCGGGGCAGTCTGAAGGAGCTGGCCGGTTCGCTGGGCGGCACCGTCGTCCTGATCACCCTGATGGTGGTGAGCAGCACGCTCGCGCTCGGCGTCCACCAGCGGCGCCGGGAGCTGGCGCTGCTGCGCGCGGTGGGCGCGACTCCCAAGCAGATCCACAAGATGATCGCCGGTGAGGCGCTGGTGATCTCTCTGCTGGCGTCGGTCATCGGCTGTCTGCCGGGGGCGCTGGCGGCCGGCGTGCTGCGCGGCGCGCTCTCCGTGATCGGCGTGGTGCCGGACGACTTCGCGTTCTCCTACGGGCCGGTGCCGATGATCGCCGCGGTGGCCATCGGGGTGGCCACCGCCCAGATCGCGGGGTTCGCGGTGGCCCGCAAGGTGGTGTCCATCCGCCCGGTGGAGGCGCTGAGCCAGTCCCGTACGGAAGAGCCCACGCTCGGGAAGGCGCGGATCACCTTCGGTGTCGTCCTGCTGGTGCTCGGGCTGGCCGCGTCGATGCTCCCGCTGTTCTTCGGCAGCATCTTCGCCGTCGCGGGGGCGGGCAGCGGCGGCCTGATCATGGTCATCGCGATCCTGATGCTGGCGCCGCCGGTGGTGGGCCGGGCGACCCGGCTGCTGGCCCGGCCGTTCCAGCGGAGGTTCGGCACGCTGGGCTACCTGGCGGTGGCCAACACCCGCGCCAACGCCCGCCGGCTGGCCGCCGGGATCGGGCCGCTGATCCTGGCGATCGGCTTCGCCTCCGTCCAGCTGTTCATCCCCACCACGACCTCCGCGGCGGCCGAGGACCAGGCCGCGGCGGGGGTGATCGCCGACTACACGCTCGGCAGCGACCTCGGCGGGGTGCCGGTGGGGGCGGCCCCGGACATCGCGCGGCTGCCCGGTGTCTCGGCCGCGGCCGGGGTGGTGAAGACCAAGCTGTTCGCCTCCCGGAAGCTGCTGGACTCCCCCGAGGTCTTCGACTACGAGGCCCAGGGCGTGACACCGGGGAAGCTGGACCGGCTGTTCGACCTGGATGTGGAGAAGGGCGACCTGAACGGGCTGGGCGCGTCGCCGGACGCGGTGGCCCTGAGCAGCGGCGCGGCGAGCACCCTGGGAGCCGGGGTGGGCGACCGGGTGCGGCTGCACCTGCCGGACGGCGCGCAGCAGGAGTCCAAGGTCGTCGCCGTCTACCGGCGCGGGCTGGGCTTCGGGGACGTGACCCTGCCGCACGACACGGTGCTCCGGCACAGCTCCAAGCGGCTGGACGACTCGGTCCTGGTCCGGCTGGCACCGGACGCGGACCGGGACAAGGTCGCCGACGGCCTGGCCGGACTGGCCAAGCGCTACCCGGGGCTGAAGGTCTCCGACGAGGACGGCGTGGCACGGGAGAAGACCGCGATGGCCGGACTGGTCGGCAGTGCGCTGCCGCTGGTGCTGGTCTTCGGCTACATCGCCGTGGCGGTGGCCAACACCCTGGTGATGACGACGCTGGGCCGGATCAGGGAGTTCGCGCTGCTGCGGCTGGTCGGCGCGACACCGGACCAGGTGATGCGCATGATGCGTACCGAGACCTTGATGGTCATCCTCATCGCCGTGGTGGTGGGCACCGTCGTCCCGCTGCTGCCGCTGATGACGGTGAGCCTCGGGCTGACCTCATCCCCCGTCCCGTACATCCCGCCGCTGCTGTACCTGGGCATCGTCGGGGCGACGGCGGCGCTGGCCGCGGCGGCGGTGCTGCTGCCGACCAGGCTCGCCCTGCGCTCGCGTCCCGCCGACGCCATCGGCATGCGCGAATAGCGCGCGCCCGTACGCACTCCGGCCGGCGGTCCCCCAGTGGGGCCGCCGGCCGTTCCGTTTCCCGGGCGCGGTCCCGTCCCGTACCCGCCCGGTTCGGCAACCTGCGCTATTTGCCTGCCGCTTAACGTCCCTACCTGGCCCAACTCCCCGGTGTTAGCCTGCTTTCACCAACGAGCTCGCACCGACGGGCCTTCACTTTCCCGGGACATTCAGCGCCGCGGACCGTCTGCCGCGCCTTTCCGGATTCCGGGCTCACTGCCTACTGCCTTCTGGGGGATGTGCCGTGGATTCACGACGGCTGGGCGAAATGCTTGGCGAACTGGCGCACCGCCATGGAATTCCGATGGCGCAGTGCGCCGTGCGCGAACCGGGCGGCACTTCCGTGGCGCGGGCGAGCGGTGTGCCCGGCGCGGGCGGCCCCGGGGAATCCGTGGTGCTGCCCTTCGCCTCGGTCACCAAGCTGTTCACCGCCACCGTGGCCCTGCAGTTGGTGACCGACGGCGACCTCGGCCTCGACGAACCGGTACGCGACCGGCTGTCGCCGTGGGCCGGCGCCGCCGCGGACGTGACGCTGCGGCACCTGCTGAGCCACAGTTCCGGGCTGGTCTGCGACCCTCCGGGTGAGCCCGGCACGGCCGCGCGGGCCGCGGCGGCCACCGCCGAGGCCGGTCTGCTCTTCCCGCCCGGCAGCGCCTTCTCGTACTCCAACGCCGGGTTCACCGTGGTGGGCCGGCTGATCGAGGCGGCCACCGGGATGTCCTGGCGGGACGCCGTGACCGACTTCCTGCTGGGCCCGCTGGACATCGCGCCCGCGTTCCTCGGCGGGGGCCCGGGCAGCGGCGGCGTCCGGCGCGGGCACGTCACCACGCGGAACGGGCCGGTACCGGTCGAACCGGCCGTCCCCCGGGCCGCGGAGCCGGCCGCGGCGCTGGCCGGCCGGGTCGAGGACCTGACCGCCTTCGGCAGCCTCTTCCTGGACGACCGCGGCGACGCCCACCGCGCCCTGCTCGACGACGAGGCGGTGGCGGCCATGCGGCGGCCGCCGTTCGACGCCGTGCCGTTCGGGCTGGCCGACGCCTGGGGCCTGGGCTGGGCCCTGTACGGGGCGGGTCCCGGCCGGTGGCTGGGGCTGGACGCGGCCGGCGCGGGCACCACCTGCCAGGTGCGGGTGCACCCCGCGAGCGGCACGGTGCTCGCCTTCCAGGCCGATTCCACCGCCGGTGCGGCGGCCTGGGACGACCTGGTCGCGCTGCTGCGCGCCGAGGGCCTGGCGGTGGGCATGCCGCCCGCGGGCAGGGCGCCCGGCGGCGACCGGCCGCTGCCCGACTGCACCGGCCGCTGGGTCAACGGCGAAACGGTCTACCGGATTTCCCGTACCGCCGCCGGCACCGCGGTGCTGGAGGACGACGACGGGACCGAATACCACCTCTCCGGTCACGGCGTCCAGGTGTTTTCCGCCCGGCACACCGAGAAACCGGCGATCGAGCACCTGGGGCGTTTCCTGGTCGACCCGGAAACCGGGCGGACCACGCTCATGCAATTCGGCGGCCGGTTGATGCAGCGCGCCGCGTGATCCTTTCCGGCGCACCGCGGCCCGGCCGGGAATGCACCGGCCGGGCGTCCCGCAATCCTTTGGAGAGCAGACGTGACAGCAACAAGTGACGGTTTTCCTCGCGACGGTGTGCGGGAGTCCGTGGGCATCGCGGACGGCGCGGCCGAACTCTCCCCCGTGCAGCGGCAGCTGTGGTTCCTCAACCGGTTCCAGGAAGGGCGGTCGGGGCAGACCCGCACGCTGTCGGTCCGGCTGGGCGGTGCCCTGGACCTGGCCGCGCTGCGCGCCGCGCTGGCAGCCGTCGTCCACCGGCACCGGGTCCTGGGCACCGTGCACCGCGAGGTGGAGGGGCGCTGCCGCCCGGAGTTCCTCCCGCCGGAGCGGACCTTCGCCGCGCTGGCTGCCGAGCCGGTGCCGCCGGCCCGGCTCAACCGCGTCCTGGCGCAGGCGGCCGGCGAGGGCCTGGACCTCACCGCCGGGTGCCCGCTGCGCGTCCGGCTGCTGGGCCTCGCGCCGGACGACCACGTCCTGGTCCTGGTCGTGCACGAGATCGCGGCCGACGAGCGGTCGCTGACGCTGCTGGCCGAGGAGCTGGCCGGGGCGTACGAGGAGGCTGTCCGGACCGGTGGCACGCCGCGTACCGTCCCCGGCCCGCAGTACGCGGCCGTCGCCGCCGCGGCAAGCGCCGCGCTCGGCGATGCGCAGGAGCCGGGCAGTCCGGCCGCCGGACAGCTCGCCTACTGGCGCCGCACGCTCGAAGGGGCCCCGGAACAGCTCCAGCTGCCGCTGGACCACCCCAGGCCCGCCGTCACCGACTACCGGAGCACCACGTACCACGGCTTCCTGGACGCCGCCCTGCACCGCAAGCTGGACGGGCTGGCGCGCAGCACCGGCGTACCGCTCGACGCGGTGCTGCTGGCCGGGGTCTCGGCGCTGCTGCACCGCTTCGGCGCGGGCACCGACGTCCCGCTGGCCGTCACCCTGCCCGGCCGGACGGACGCCGGATCGGCCGCGGTCATCGGGCCGCTGGCGAACACCGCCGTCCTGCGGACGGCCCCGGCGCCCGGCCACGGCTTCCGTGACCTGGTGCGGGACTGCGCCGCGGCCGGTACGGCGGCGCTGGAGCACGGCGCGGTCCCGTTCGAGCAGGTGGTGGACGCGCTGCGGCCCGAACGGGCCCTCAACCGGCACCCGTTGGCGCAGGTGGCCGTGGAGGTGCGGGACGCGGAGGCGGCGCGGATGGCCTTCGGCCCGCTCACCGCGCGGATCACCCGGCTGCCGGTGCAGCACTGCCGCTTCGACCTGCGCTTCGGCTTCCGGCTGCGGGCCGGTGCCACCGCGCCGGACGGGACCGGTGCCGGTGCTGGTGCCGGTGCCGGTGCCGGTGCCGGTGCCACGGACGGTACGCACGGCATCGACCTGGTCGTCGACTTCGCCACCGCGCTGTTCACACCGGCCACCGTGCGCCGGCTGACCGACGGGCTGCTGCGGCTGCTGCGGGCGGCCGTCGAGGCGCCCGGCGCCGCGTACGCCGGGTACGACGTGCTCGGCCCCGAAGAGCGGCGGCGGCTGCTGACCGACTGGAACGCCACCGCGCGGCCGGTGCCGGACGCCGGGGTGGCCCGGCTGTTCGAGGAGCGGGTACGCGACCACGCCGACCGCACCGCCCTGGTCTGCGGGAACACCCGCCTGTCGTACGCGGAGCTCGACGCGCGGGCCAACCGGCTGGCCCGCGCCCTGGTGGCCGGCGGCGCGAAGCCGGGCACGCTGGTGGCGCTGGCGCTGCCGCGCGGCCCGGAGCTGGTGGTCGCGCTGCTCGCGACGGCCAAGGCGGGGGCGGCGTACATCCCGCTCGACCCGGAGTACCCGGCCGACCGGATCGGCTACATCCTCGGCCACGCCGCCCCGTTCGCGCTGGTCACCGACGGCGCCACCGCGCAGCGGCTGTCCGGGGCGCCGGAGCGGCTGTTCGTCCTGGACGACCCCGCGCTGCGGGACCGGCTGGCGGCGCTGCCCGGCACCGGTCTGGCCCCGGACGAGCTGCCGGCCGCCGCCACCGGCGACGACCCCGCGTACGTCATCTACACCTCCGGCTCCACCGGGCGCCCGAAGGGGGTGGCCGTCGGCCGGCACGCCCTGACCAACTTCCTGGTGTCGATGGGCGATCTGTTCCCGCTGACCGGGGACGACGTCTGGCTGTCCGTCACCACCATCGCCTTCGACATCGCCGCCCTGGAGCTGTACCTGCCGCTGGTCAGCGGCGCCTCCGTGGTGCTGGCCGACCGGGAGACCACCACCGACCCCGGTGCGCTGGCCCGGCTGCTGACCGCGTCCGGGGCCACCGTCATGCAGGCCACGCCGAGCCTGTGGCAGGCGCTGTGCGAGGCCGCGCCGCAGGCGCTGCGCGGCCTGCGGATGCTGGTGGGCGGTGAGGCGCTGCCGGCCGCGCTGGCGGCCCGGATGCGCGCGCTCGGGTCGGAGGTCACCAATCTCTACGGGCCCACCGAGACCACCATCTGGTCGACCGCCGCCCGGCTCGACGACCGCCCGGGCCCGCCCGCCATCGGGCGCCCGGTCGGCAACACCCGGGTCTATGTGCTCGACGAGGCCCGGCGGCCCGTCCCGGTGGGCGTCGCGGGCGACCTGTACATCGCCGGCGCGGGGGTGGCGATCGGCTACCTCCACCAGGAGGAGCTGACCCGGGAACGCTTCGTACCGGACCCGTTCGCGCCCGGCATGGGGGTCCCCCCGGCCGAAGGCTGGGGGAGGATGTACCGCACCGGTGACCTGGCGCGCTGGGCCGCCGACGGCAACCTGGAGTTCCTGGGCCGGTCCGACTTCCAGGTCAAGATCCGCGGGTTCCGGATCGAACTCGGCGAGATCGAGGCGGTGCTGGAGCGGCACCCAGACGTCGGCAAGGCGGTCGCGGTGGCCCACACGTACCGGCCCGGGGACACCCGGCTGGTGGCGTACGTGGCTCCGGCCGGCGCCGACGTCGCGGCGCTGCGTGCCTTCGCCGGCACCCAGCTGCCCGCGTACATGGTCCCGGCGGCCGTGGTGGCGCTGGACGAGATCCCGCTGACGCCGAACGGCAAGACCGACCGCGCCGCCCTGCCCGCGCCCGGCACCGACCCGGCGCCGCGCGGGCGCGGCCCGCGGATCGCCCGCGAGGAGCAGTTGTGCGACCTCTTCAGCGAGGTCCTGGGGCTGAGCGCGGTCGGCGTGGACGACAGCTTCTTCGACCTGGGCGGCCACTCCCTGCTGGCCACCCGGCTGATCGGCCGCATCCGCTCGGTGCTGGGTGTGGAGGTGCCCATCCGGGCGCTGTTCGAGACGCCGACGGTGGCGGGGCTGGCCGGGCGGCTGGACGGCGCCCGGGCCCGGGAGACCGGGCTGAAGCCGGTGGGCCGGGACCGGGACCTGCCGCTCTCGTACGGGCAGCAGCGGCTGTGGTTCCTCTACGACTACGAGTCCCAGGGCAGCGAGTACAACTCCGCCTTCGGGCTGCGGCTGACCGGGCCGCTCGACGTGCCCGCGCTGCGCGCCGCGGTCACCGGGCTCGTGGCCCGGCACGAGGCGCTGCGCACCACGTTCGGCTCGCGCGGCGGGCAGGGCGTGCAGACCGTGCACGAGCCGGCCGAGGTGCCGGTCCGGCTGATCAATCTCGCGGACGGTGCGGGAGGGCCCGACGACGGGGAGGACCGCGAGGCCGCGCTGACGCGGGTGCTGCGGACCGCCCTGAGCGAGCCGTTCGACCTGCGCACGGGCCCGGTGCTGCGTCCGCTGCTGGTCCGGGTCGCCGAGGAGGACCACGTCCTGGTCCTCGACATGCACCACATCGTCACCGACGGCTGGTCCAAGGACGTCATGGCCCGCGAGCTGGGCGTCCTCTACGAGGCGGCGCACCACGGCCGGCCCGCGGCGCTGGAACCGCTGCCGGTCCAGTACCCGGACTTCGCCGTCTGGCAGCGCGCCACACGCGCGGACGCCTACGCGGCCGACCTGGACTACTGGAAGCGCCAGTTGGACGGTGTCGTGCCGCTGGAGATGCCCACCGACCGGCCCCGCCCGGCCACCCGCAGCACCCGGGGCGCGGCACACCGCTACACGCTCCGCCCCGGTCTGGTCGCCGAACTGACCGCGCTGTGCCGGCGGGAGGGCGTCACCCTCTTCGCGACGCTGACCGCCGGTGTGCAGCTGCTGCTGTCGCGCTACGCCCGGCAGCAGGACATCGCGCTCGGCACCATCGTCTCCGGCCGCGACCACAGCGAACTGGAGAACGTGCTCGGCTTCTTCGTCAACACGCTGGTGCTGCGCGCCCAGGTGCGGCCCGAGCTGACCGTCGCGGAGTTCCTGGCGGAGGTCCGCGGCACCGTCCTGGACGCCTTCACCCACCAGAACGTGCCGTACGACCGGCTGGTGGAGGAGCTGCGGCCGGACCGCGACCCCAGCCGGACCCCGCTGATCCAGGCGGCGCTGCTCCTCAAGCGCCCGCAGGGGCCGGTGCCGGGCCCCGGAGGCCTGCGCATGGCGGAATTCGGGCTGCCCCGGCTCAACGCACTGTTCGACCTCGGCTTCGAGTTCGAGGAGCGGGACGGGGCGCTGGCCGGACTGATCGAGTACAGCACGGCGCTCTTCGACGAGGAGACGGTCGCCCGGCTCGCGCGGCACCTGGTGGTGCTGCTGGAGAACATGGCCGCCGGTCCGCAGCGGCTCCTGGGGCAGCTGCCGATGATGGACGACGCGGAGCGGCACCTGGTCACCACCGCCTGGAACGCCACCGATGTGCCGGGCCGCGCGGACCGTACGACCGTGCACCGGCTGGTGGCCGAGCAGGCGGCCCGTACCCCGGACGCCACGGCCGTGGTCGCGCCGGACGCCCGGCTGACCTTCGCGGAGCTGGAGGACGCAGCCGACCGGCTGGCGCGCCGGCTGCTGGCGCACGGCGTACGGCCGGGCGAGGTGGTCGCGGTGCGCACCGGGCGCGGCGCCGGGATGGTCACCGCCCAGCTCGCGGTGCTCAAGGCCGGGGCGGCCTACCTGCCGCTGGACCCCGCGCTGCCGGACGACCGCACCGCGTACATGCTCCAGGACGCCTCCGTACGGCTGCTGCTGGCCAGGGGCGAACTGGCGGACGTGCTGGTGCCGGAGGGCGTGACGGTGCTCCGCGCCGACGGTGCCGAGGACGAGTCCGACGGCGGTGCGCCGCCGGCCGGGCCGGTCCGGGTGCCGGTGTCGGCCGGTGACCTCGCCTACGTCATCTACACGTCCGGGTCCACCGGACGGGCCAAGGGCGTGCTCATCGAGCACCGCGGCGTGGTCAACCTCTGCGACTGGTACCGGGACTACTACCGCATCGGCCCCGGTGACCGGGCGTCGCAGATCGTCGGCCCGGGCTTCGACCCGACGGTGCTCGAAGTGTGGGCGAACCTCGCCTGCGGGGCCGCGGTGCACTTCGCCCCGCAGACCGCGCTGGACGACCCGCACGAGTTCGCGGACTGGCTGGTCGCGGAGGGCATCACCGTGACGCTGGTGCCGGCGCCGCGGCTGGAGTCCGTGCTGGACCGGCCCGCGCTGTGGCACGGCTCGCTGCGGTACGTGCTGACCGGCGCGGACGTGGTGCGCCGCCGACTGCCCGCGGACGCCCCGTTCACCCTGGTCAACCAGTACGGGCCGACCGAGATCACGGTGCTGGCCACCGCCGTCTTCCTCAAGCCGCAGGACGAGGCGGCGCCCGGCCGGCTGCCCTCGATCGGCGCGCCGGTCACCAACACCCGGACGTATGTGCTGGACGAGAACCGCGACCCGGTGCCGGTCGGGGTGCCCGGCGAGCTGTACATCGGCGGCATCGGGGTGGCGCGCGGCTATCTGGAGCGCCCGGAGCTGACCAAGGAGCGCTTCGTCCCCGACCACCTGGGGCCGGACCCGGACGGGCGGCTCTACCGCACCGGCGACCTGGTCCGGTGGCTGCCCGAGGGCGAGCTGGAGTTCCTGGGCCGGATCGACAACCAGGTCAAGGTGCGCGGCTACCGCGTGGAGCCGGGCGAGGTGGAGACCGTACTGCTGCGCGAGGCGAACGTGGCGCAGGCCGCGGTGCTGGCCCGGCAGCAGCGCAGCGGCCACTACGACCTGGTCGGCTACGTGACCGGCCAGGGGACGGAGCCCGTGGACCCGGAGGCCCTCCGCGCCCGGCTCGCGGCGGAACTGCCGGACTACATGGTGCCGTCGGTGCTCGTCGTGCTCGACGCGTTCCCGATGACCACGACCGGCAAGATCGACCGGCGCGCGCTGCCGCTGCCCGAGGAGCCGGCCGCTGCCGCCGGGGAGGGGACCGCGCCGCGCAACCCCACCGAGGAGGCGCTGGCCCGGATGTGGGCCGAGGTTCTCGGCGAGGAGGCGGTGGGGGTCGAGGACGACCTGTTCGACCTCGGCGCCAACTCCGTCCTGACCCTGCAGATCACCTCCCGCATCCGGGAGCGGTTCGGCATCCGGGTCTCTGTGCGGGAGATCTTCACCGCACGCACCGTAGCCGCACTGGCGGAGGACGTCCGCCGCAAAGTACTCGACGACTCGCGCCGCGTGCCGGCCGACACCATGACGCGCGGCAGCGCGCGGGGGGAGTGAACGATGGGTGAGCAGATGAGCGGTGGACAACCGGACGGCGCAAGCCAGTTGAGCCCGGACGAGCTGCTGGAGCAGCAGCTGGCCGGACGCGTGGGCGCGGCGGGCGGCGGTCCCGGCGAGCTGCGCCCGCTGGGCGACCTGCCCGACGCGCCGCTGTCCTTCGGGCAGGAGCGGCTGTGGTTCCTGCACGAGTTCCAGCCCGGCAGCGTGGAATACACCTCGTCGATCGCGCTGCGGATGGCCGGCCCGCTGCGCGTGGACGCCCTCCGGAGCGCGCTCGGCGGGCTCGTCGCCCGGCACGAGCCGCTGCGCACCACGTTCGCGACGACGAACGGGCGGGCGCACCAGGTCGTACGGCCCGCCACCGTCCCGGAGATCCAGCGCGCGGACCTCGGCGGGCTGCCCGGCGGGGATCGCGAGGCGGAGCTGGACCGGCTGCTGCGCGCCGAACTCGGCACCCCCTTCGACCTCGCGGCGGGCCCGGTCCTGCGGGTCCTGCTCGTCGCGCTGGGCACCGGTGCGGACGGCGACCAGGAGCATGTGCTGTTCCTGAACATGCACCACATCGCGGCGGACGGCTGGTCGAAGGGCGTGCTGCTGGCGGAGCTGGGCGAGCTGTACGCCGCCGCGCTGGAGGGACGCGAAGCGGACCTCGCCCCGCTGCCGGTGAGCTACCGCGATTACGCGGTCTGGCAGCGCGAGCACTGCACCGAGGAAGAGCTGGACGCCCAGCTGGACTACTGGAAGGGCGAGCTGGACGGCGTACCGGTGCTGGAGATGCCCACCGACCGGCCCCGGCCGCTGGTGCGGACGACGGTGGGCGCGCTGCACACCTTCGCGGTGCCCCGGGACGTGGCCGAGGGCCTGGACGCGCTCGCCGCCCGGTGCGGCGGCACCCTGTTCGCGGTGCTGACGGCCGCGACCCAGGTGCTGCTGGCGCGGCACAGCGGACAGCGGGACATCGCGCTGGGCACCGTCTCGGTGGGCCGGGACCGCACCGAACTGGAGCCGCTGGTCGGCTTCTTCGTCAACACGCTCGTGCTGCGCGGCCGGATCGATGGGGAGCTGCCCTTCGAGGAGCTGGTGGAGCGGACCACCGACCGGATCTGGGACGCGCTGGGCAACCAGGACGTGCCCTTCCACCGGCTGGTGGACGCGCTGGGCACCGAGCGCGACCCGAGCCGTACGCCCCTGGTGCAGGCGGCCCTCGTCCTCCAGAACGCCCCCGGCGGCGCGCCCGCCTTCCCCGGGCTGCGGGTGACCGACTTCCGGCCGCCGTCGGTCTCCTCGATCTTCGACCTGACCGTGGAGTTCGCCCCGGACGCCGACGGCGGGCTGGCCGGGTCGGTCGAGTACAACACCGACCTGTTCGACGCCGCGACCATCGACGCGCTGTGCAACCGGCTCCTGGTGCTGCTCGCCGGGATCGTCGCGGACGCCGGCCGCGCCGTCGGCGACCTGCCGCTGCTGACCGACGACGAGTACACGGCGCTGACCACGGGCTGGACCGAGAACCGCGCCGACTACCCGGCCGGCACGCCCGTCCACACCCTGGTCTCCGCGCAGGCCGCCGCCACCCCGGACCGGATCGCGGTGACCGGCGCCGGTGCCCGGCTGACCTACCGGGAGCTGGACGAGCGCTCCGGCAGGCTCGCGCACCTGCTCCTGGAGCGGGGCGCCACGCCCGGCGACCACGTCGCGGTGTGCCTGCCGCGCGGCGCGGAGCTGGTCGTCGCCCTGCTGGCCACGCTCAAGGCGGGCTGCACGTACGTGCCGATCGCGGCCGACTACCCGGCCGACCGCATCGCGTTCGTCCTGGAGGACACCGCTGCTCCGCTGTGCCTGACCGAACGGCCGCTGCGCGGCCGGCTCCCGGAGGGCGGCACCTCGTACGTCTGCCTGGACGAGGAGGCCGCGGCCCTCGCCGCGCTCCCCGCGGACGGCCCGCGGGTGCCGGTGGACGGGGACACCGCCGCGTACGTCATCTACACCTCCGGCTCCACCGGGCGCCCCAAGGGCGTGGTGGTCGGGCACCGCTCGATCGTCCGGCTGATCAGCGACCCCGACTACGCGCCGCTGACCGCGGACGACGTGGTGGCGCAGGCCGCCGACGCCACCTTCGACGCGGCGACGTTCGAGGTGTGGGCGCCGCTGGCGGCGGGCGCGCGGATCGCCGTGATCCCCAAGGACGTCCTGCTGGAGCCGCGGTCCTTCGCCCGCGCGCTGGAAGAGCTGGGCGTCACCACGCTGTTCCTGACCACCGCGCTGTTCAACCAGGTGGTCGACGTCGCGCCGGGTGCCTTCCGCACCCTGCGCCACCTGCTGGTGGGCGGCGAGGCGCAGAGCCCGCGGCGGGTCGCCCAGCTGCTCGCGGGGGAACGGCCGGGCCGCTTCGTCAACATCTACGGGCCGACCGAGACGACGACCTTCGCCACGTTCCACGAGATCGACGCCACGGACGGCGTACGGGCGCTGCCGATCGGCCGCCCGATCCGCAACACCACCACGTACGTGCTCGACGAGCGGCAGCGGCCGGTGCCGGCCGGCTCCCCGGGCGAGCTGTACATCGGCGGTCCGGGCGTCGCCCGCGGCTACCTGAACCGGCCCGAGCTGACCGAGGAGCGCTTCCTCCCGGCGCCGTTCTCCTCGGTGCCCGGTGAGCGCGTCTACCGCACCGGCGACCGGGTCCGGTGGCTGCCGGACGGCACGCTGGACTTCCTGGGCCGGGTGGACACCCAGGTCAAGGTGCGCGGCTACCGCATCGAGCCGGGCGAGGTCGAGGCCGTCCTCGAAGCCCATCCGGCGGTCGCCGCCGCCCTGGTGGTCGCCCGCACGGACGGCGAGCACAAGCGCCTGGTCGGCTACGTACGCCCGCAGGCCGGGGCGGCGCCGGACACGGCGGAGCTGCGCGCGTTCGCCGAGGCCCGGCTGCCCGGCTACACCGTGCCGTCCGCGCTGGTCGCCCTGGACGAGTTCCCGCTCACCGCCAACGGCAAGGTGGACCATCGGGCGCTGCCCGCCCCCGAGGAGCAGACCGCGGAGCGCGCGGGCTACCGGGCGCCGGCCGACGCGGCCGAGGAGACCCTCGCCCAGGTGTGGTCGCAGGTCCTGGGCGTGGACCGGGTGGGCGCGACGGACAACTTCTTCGAACTCGGCGGGGACTCGATCCTGAGCATCCAGGTGGTGGCCAGGGCCCGGCAGGCCGGGCTGGTCATCAGCTCCCGGGACATCTTCTCCCGGCAGACGCTGGCCGACCTGGCGCGCGCCGCCACGCCGGCGGCGGGCCCGGACGCCGACGACCAGGCGCAGGACAGCGGCACCGCGCCGCTCACCCCCGTCCAGCGCTGGTTCTTCGACCACCACACCGTCCGCCCCGCGCACTTCAACCAGTCGGTGCTGCTCACCCTGCCCACGGACGTGGACGAGCAGGCACTGTCGGAGGCGTTCCGGCACGTGGTGCGGCGGCACGCCGCGCTGCGCACCCGCTTCACCACGGTGGACGGCCGGCTGGTCCAGCAGGGCCCCGGCCCGGACGCCCCGGGGCCGGACATCGAGCGGATCACCCTCGGCGAGGCCGCGCCCGCGGAGCGCCCGGCGGTCATGCGGCAGCTGTCCGAGGCGGCGCAGGCCGGCCTCGCCCCCGAGCGGGGCGAGCTGCTGCGCTGCCTGCTGTTCGACCGCGACGACCGGGACCGGCCGCGGCTCCTGCTGACCGTGCACCACCTCGCGGTGGACGGCGTCTCCTGGCGCATCCTGCTGGACGACCTGGAGAGCGCCTACCGGCAGGCGGTGGGCGGCGCGGCGATCGACCTCGGGAGCGCGTCCACCCCGTACCTCAGCTGGGCCCGGAGGCTGGCCGAGCACGCGGAACAGGGCGGTTTCCAGGAGGAGTTCGCGTACTGGGCGGAGGTCGCCGCCGTGGAGACGGCCGGCCTTCCCACCGACCACGACGGCCGCAACACCTTCGGGGTCACCCGCGAGGTGCACGCGGGGCTGGACGAGCGGCGCACCCGGCAGCTGCTCCAGGACGTGCCCAAGGTCTACCGCACCCAGATCAACGACATCCTGCTCACCGCGCTCGGCCGCGCACTGGCCCGGCACACCGGGCAGGACCGCACCCTCATCACCCTGGAGGGACACGGCCGCGAGGAGGTCCTGCCGGGCACGGACCTCTCGCGCACGGTCGGCTGGTTCACCTCCGTCTTCCCGCTCGTCCTGGAGTCCCCGGCCGACCGGCCGTGGCGCGAGCTGGTGCTGAGCACCAAGGAGCGGCTGCGGAACGTACCGCGGCGCGGCTTCGGTTACGGGCCGCTGCGCTACCTCGGCGCGGACGCCGCCCAGCGAGAGGCACTGGCCGCCGGACCGCAGCCGCAGGTCAGCTTCAACTACCTCGGCCAGTGGGCGGACGGCACCGCCGGCAGCGCCCTCTACCGCGAGCAGCTCTTCGACTACGGGCAGGAGCACAGTCCGGCCGAGGAGCGCCCGCACCTCATCGACATCACCGGCGAAGTGCGCGACGGACGGCTGACGTTCACCGTCCACTACTCGTCCGAGCGCCACGACCGGGCGACCGCCCAGGCGCTGGCCGACGGGCTGGCCGCCGCGCTGGACGAGCTGGTCGAGCACTGCCTGCGCCCCGGCACGGGCGGCGCGGTGCCCGGCGACTTCCCGCTCGTGGCGCTCGACCAGGCCACCGTGGACGCGCTGGTGCCGCCGGGCTCGGCGGTCGAGGACGTCTACCCGCTGACGCCGATGCAGTCCGGCATGCTCTACCACGCCCTCAACCAGCCCACCGGCGGCGCCTACTTCGACCAGGTCAGCTTCCTGCTGGAGGGCGTGGACGACATCCAGGCCCTCGGCGCGGCCTGGCAGCACACGGTGGACCGCACCCCGGCGCTGCGCACCCGGCTGCGGTGGGAGGGCGTCCCGCAGCCCGTGCAGATCGTGGACCGCGAAGCCACCCTGGACGTCCGCCACCTGGACTGGACGGACACCGACGCGGCCGGCCGCCGGCAGCGGCTGGACGAGCTGACCGCGGCCGAGCAGCGGGCCGGCATCGACCTGACGCGGGCCCCGCTCATGCGCGTGGTGCTCGTACGGGAACGGCCCGGCGCGGTACGGGTCGTGTGGAGCTTCCACCACGTCATCCTGGACGGCTGGAGCACGTCCCACCTGTTCGCCGACGTGTTCGCCCGCTACCGCGCGCTGGCCGACGGCGGCACCACCCCGGCGGCCCCGGAGACGCGGCGCCCGCCCTTCCGGGACTACGTGGCCTGGCTCGGCCGGCAGGACCCCGCGGCGGCCGAGAAGCACTGGCGGGCGGCGCTCGCGGGCATGTACGCGCCGACCCCGCTGCCGTACGGGCAGAGCCTGCCGCCCGGCTACCAGTCCAAGTCCTCGGCCCAGGTCCGGGTGGAGCTGACCCGCGCCGAGACCGAGGCGCTGACCACCACGGTCCGCACCCACCGGCTGACCCTGAACACCGCCGTACAGGGCGCCTGGGCGATGCTGCTGGCGCGCCACGCGGGCAGCGGCGACGTCTGCTTCGGCGCCACCGTCGCCGGCCGCCCCACCGGCCTGGCCGGCGCCGACGCCGTGGTGGGCAACTTCCTCAACACGCTGCCGGTGCGTACGCAGGTGACCGCGTCCGACCGGCTGGCCGACTGGCTGCGGAATCTCCAGGAGGCCCAGGTCGCGGCGCGCGACTACGAGTACGCCGCGCTCGGCCAGATCCAGAACTGGAGCGAACTGCCGCGCGCCACCGCGCTGTTCCACACGGTGGTGGTCTTCGAGAACTACCCGGGCAACGACGAGGCCGCGGAGCGCAACGGCCTGTGGCTGCGGGAGCTGTCCGCGGTGGACACCACCAGTTTCCCGCTGGACCTGACCGCCTTCACCGAGGACGGCGAACTCGTCCTCCAGCTGTCCTACGACCCCGCGCTCTACGCCCCGGCCCAGGCCGGGAGCCTGGCCGACCAGCTGCTGGCGCTTCTGAACGGCATCGCCGCGGACCCCGGGCAGCAGGTCGGCGACGTACCGATGCTGTCGCTGAGCGAGCGGGACCGCGTGGTGCACGAGTGGAACCGCGCCACGGTGCCGTGGCAGGAGCTGTGCCTGCACGAACTGGTCGCCCAGCACGCCCGGCGCACACCGGACGCCGACGCGGTCGTCTTCGAGGACCGGGTGCTCAGCTACGCCGCGCTGGAGGCCCGCGCCAACCAGCTGGCCCACCACCTGATGGACCAGGGCGTCGGCCCCGAGACGATCGTCGGCGTCTGCGTGGAACGCGGCCCGGACATGGTCACCGCGGCCCTCGCCGTCCTCAAGGCCGGCGGTGCCTTCCTGCCGCTGGACCCCGGGCACCCCGCCGAACGGCACCGGCAGGTGCTGCGGGACAGCGCCGCCGCCATGCTGCTCACGCAGGACGCCGTGGCGGACCGGCTGCCGCTGTGCGACGCCACCGTGCTGCGCCTGGACGGCGAGTGGGACGCCATCGGGCAGTGGCCCACGCACGCCCCGGCCGTCGAGGTCGCCCCGGACAGCCTGGCGTACGTGATCTACACCTCGGGCTCCACCGGCCGCCCCAAGGGCGTGATGGTCGAACACCGCAGCCTGAGCCAGGCGGTGGCCGCCTGGGGCCGGGTCTACGGCGTCGCGGACCGCCCGGCGCGCCAGCTGAACCTGGCCAGCATGGCCTTCGACGTGTTCGTCTCCGACCTCGGGCACGCGCTGTGCCACGGCGGGGCGCTGGTGATCTCCCCGTCGGCGGTGACCACCGACCCGCCCCGGCTGTTCGACCTGATGGAGCGGGCCGGGGTCACCCACCTGGAGACCGTGCCGTCGCTGGCCGGCGCGCTCCTGGAGGAGGCCGAGCGGACCGGCCGCACCTTCCCGCCGCTGCGCTACCTGGTCGTCGGCTCGGACAACTGGCGTACGGAGGACTGCCGCCGGCTGCTGGACCGGGTCTCCCCCGGCACCGTCGTGCTCAACAGCTACGGCGTCACCGAGGCGACCGTCGAGTCCGCGGTCTTCCGGGCGCTGCCGGAGGCGCTGCCCGCCACCGCCTCGGTGCCCATCGGCCGGCCGATCCCCGGCGCCCGGCTGTACGTCCTGGACGCCGGTCTGCGGCCGGTGCCGGCGGGCGTCGTCGGGGAGCTGTTCATCGGCGGGCCCGGGGTGGCCAGGGGCTACCTGAACCGCCCCGACCTGACCGAGGAGCGCTTCCTGAGCGATCCGTTCGTGCCGGAGGCGGAGGGCGCCCGGCTCTACCGGACCGGCGACCGGGCCCGGTTCCTGCCCGGCGGCGACATCGAGTTCCTCGGCCGGTCCGACGACCAGGTCAAGATCCGTGGCTTCCGGGTCGAACTCGCCGAGATCGAGGCCGCCGTCCAGCGGTTCCCGGGCGTCGCCGACGCCGCGGCCGCGGTGCGCCCGGAGGCCGGCGGCAGTGGACTGACCTGCTACCTGGTCCCCGCGGCCGGCGCCGCCGTGGACCTGACCGCGCTCCGCGAGCGGCTGGGCGGCCTGCTGCCCCGGCACATGGTCCCGCAGGTCTTCGTCGAGCTGCCGCGGCTGCCGCTGAACGCCAACGGCAAGGTGGACCGCCGCGCCCTGCCCGCCCCGCCCGCGCCCGCCGAACGCCCCGCCGCGCGCACCGCGCCCCGTACCCCCGCGGAGGAGGCCCTGGCCGCGGTGTGGGCCGAGGTGTTCCGGGTGCCCGCGGTGGGCGTCGAGGACAACTTCTTCGACCTGGGCGGCGATTCGATCCTCAGCATCCAGGTCGTCTCCCGCGCCCGTGAAGCGGGCCTCCAGGTCTCGTCCCAGGACATCTTCAGTCACCAGACCGTCGCCGAACTCGCCTCGGTGGTGGCCGCCCGCAATCCGGAGGAGAAGGCAGACGTGAGTACGGAGCCGGTCGTCGGAAAGGTGCCGCTGACCCCGATTCAGCGCACGTTCTTCCGCCGGCACACCATCGCCCCCCACCACTCCACGATGTCCGTGCTGGCCGAGCTCGCGGAGCCCCCGGCGACGGCCGCGCTCCAGACGGCGCTGGACGCCCTGCTGGACCACCACGACGCCCTGCGCACCCGCTTCACCTCCGTGTACGGCCGGTGGCAGCAGGAGATCCCGGCGCCGGGCGACCGGTGGCCGCTGGAGCGGATCGCGCTGGGCGACGCCGGGGACGAGGCCGTGGAGAAGGTGGCCGCCGCCGCGCAGGGCGGGCTCGACCTGGGCGAAGGGCCGCTGGTGCGCGCCCTGCTGTTCGACCGGGGCGAGCGGCCCCCGCTGCTCTTCCTGACCGCCCACCACCTGGTGGTCGACGCGGTGTCCTGGCAGGTGCTCCTCGCCGACCTGGAACGCGGCTACCGGCAGGCGGCCGACGGCGCTCCGGTCGACCTGGGTCCGAAGAGCACGTCGTTCCTCCAGTGGTCGCGGCGGCTGTCGGAGCACACCGTCGCCGGCGGCTTCGACGCGGAGCTGGACCACTGGGCCGGTGTCGCCCAGCGCGCCGACGCCTCGCTCCCGGCCGATGCCACCGGCACGCCGGCCGTCGCCTCGGCGGCGAGCGTCCGGGTGCGCCTGGGCGCCGCGGACACCGAGGCGCTGCTGCGCGAGGTGCCGGCGGTCTACCGCACCCAGGTCAACGACGTCCTGCTGGCCGCGGCCGGCCGGATGCTGGCGGACTGGACCGGGCGCGGGTCCGTCCTGATCGACCTGGAGGGCCACGGCCGCGAGGAGCTCTTCGACGACCTGGACATCGGCGCCACCGTCGGCTGGTTCACCAGCAGCTTCCCGGTGGCCCTGGACATCCCGGCCGGCGACGACTGGGGCGCGCTGCTGCGGTCCGTCAAGGAGCAGCTGCGGGCGGTGCCGCGGCGCGGCATCGGCTACGGCGCGCTGCGCCACCTCAGCCCGGCCGGTGCCCCGGCCGAGGTGCTGGCCGAGGGCCCGCAGGCGCAGGTCGGCTTCAACTACCTGGGGCAGCTGACCGGTGCGCCGGTCCGCGACGGCGCCCTGCTGCGGGACGTCCGGCTGGGCTTCGGCACCGAGCTGTCGCCCGCCGAGAAGCTGGAGTACGGGCTGGACGTCGTGGCCTGGGTGCGCGACGGGCAGCTGGAGTTCGAGCTGTTCCACTCCACCGAGGTGCACCACGCCGCGACCGTCGAGCGGCTGGGCGAGGCGCTGCTGACGGCGCTCCGCGCGATCGTGGCGCACTGCCGGGACGCGAGCGGTTCGGCGGCCGGTGCCACGCCGTCCGACTTCCCGCTGGCCCCCGTCGACCAGCAGCTGCTGGACAAGCTCGCCGCCGACGGCGGCCCGCTGACGGACCTCTACCCGGTCACGCCGATGCAGCACGGCCTGTTGTTCCACAGCCTGACCGAGGAGGGCGACAGCGTCTATCTGGGCCAGCTCTCGTTCGTCCTGGACGGCGGGGTGGACGGCGAGGCGTTCGCGGCGGCCTGGCAGCGTGCGGCCGAGCGCACGCCGATCCTGCGTACCGCGGTGACCTGGGAGGACACCGCCGAACCGCTCCAGGTGGTGCGGGAGCGCGTGCGGGTTCCGGTGGAGCGGCGCGACCACGGCGCACTGTCCGCGCAGGACGCCGCCCGCGAGCTGGAGGCGTTCCTGGCCGCGGACCGCGCGCGGGGCATCGACCTGACGTCCGCACCGCTGATGCGGCTGACGCTGATCACCGAGCCGGACGGCGGGCTGCGGGTGGTGTGGACCTCGCACCACCTGCTCCTGGACGGGTGGAGCACCGCCGAGCTGATCTCCGACGTCCTGGCGCACTATCTGCTGCTGACCGGGCACGAGCAGCCCGAGCCGCCCGCCCGGCCGCCGTTCCGCGACTACGTGGAATGGCTGGGCCGCCAGGACCTGGCCGAGGCCGAGCGGTACTGGAAGCGGTTGCTGGACGGCTTCACCGCGCCCACCCCGCTGCCGGTCGACCACCGGTCGCCGGACACCGTCCGCGCGGGCACCGAGGCCGCCGCGCGCTTCCAGCTCGACGCGGAGGTGACGGCCCGGCTGGAGGCGCTGGCCCGGCAGCACCGGCTGACCACCAACACCCTCGCACAGGGCGCCTGGGCGCTGCTGCTGTCCCGGTACGCGGGCGAGCGGCAGGTCTGCTTCGGGTCCGCCGTATCGGGCCGTCCGGCCGACCTGCCCGGCGCCGAGTCGATGATCGGGCTGTTCATCAGCAACCTGCCGGTGCGGGCCACCGTCCAGGACGACCAGCCGCTGCTGGACTGGCTCGCCGAGCTGCAACGCGGCCAGGTCGCCTCCCGGCAGCACGAGTACGTCTCGCTCGCGCAGATCCGCGGCTGGGCCGAACTGCCCGCCGGGGTGGATCTGTTCGACAGCTACGTGGTCTTCGAGAACTACCCGTACGACGGTGAGATGGGCGCCGAGGGCGGCATCCGCATCCGCGACGTGCGCTCCCACGAGCCCACCAGCTACGCCATGGTGCTCGCGGTGTTCGCCGGCGAGCGGCTCTCCTTCCGGCTGGCCTACGACCCGGCCCTCTTCGAGGAGCGCACCGCCGAGCGGGTCACCGCCGACCTGCGCGCGCTGCTGGAGGACATCGCCCGCGATCCGCACCGTGCGCTGCGGGAGTTCGACGCGCTGAGCACGGAGCACCGCGCCGAGCTGCTGACCCGCTACAACGCGACCGGTACCGAGCTGCTGACCGAGCTGCCGGTGGCCCGGCAGTTCGCCGAGCAGGCGGCCCGCACCCCGGACGCGACCGCCCTGGTCCACGAGGGGGGCCGGCTGTCCTTCGGCGAGCTGGACCGCCGGGCCAACCGGCTGGCGCACCACCTCGCCGCCCTCGGCGCCGGCCCCGAGGAGACCGTCGCCGTCTGCCTGGACCGCGGCGCCGATCTGATCGTCGCGCTGCTCGCGGTCCTCAAGGCGGGCGCGGTGTACGCGCCACTGGACCCGGCGGCGCCCGCGCGGCGGACGGCGTACCTGCTGGCCGACATCCGGCCGCGGCTGCTGGTGACCGGCGGTCCGGCGGCGTCGGCGCTGCCGGCGGTGCCCGGGGCCACGACGGTGGTACGGCCGGACGCCGACCGGGAGGCGGTGGCGGCGTGCCCGGACACCGCGCCGGAGGTCACCGCGGCGCCCGGCGACGCCGCGTACGTCATCCACACCTCCGGCTCCACCGGAGAGCCCAAGGGCGTGGTGGTCGAGCACCGCGGCCTGGCCAACCTGCTGGACAGCCACCGGCGCACCGTCTTCGGGCCGCTCCAGGAGGCCAACGGCGGCACCCCGCTGCGCGTCGCCCACCTGGCACCGGCCTCGTTCGACGCCTCGTGGAACCCGGTGCTGTGGCTGGTCGCCGGGCACGAGCTGCACCTCGTCCCGGACGCGGTCCGCCGGGACGCGCACGCCCTGACGGCGTACCGGGCGGCGGAGCGGATCGACTTCCTCCAGACCACCCCGTCGTACTTCCAGCAGCTGGTGGAGACCGGGCTGCTGACGGACGGGGACCACCCGCTGCGCGGTGTGGCGCTGGGCGGCGAGGCGATCTCCGAGGGTTTGTGGGCGTCACTGCGGGCGCGGGAGGACCTGATCGGCTTCAACTTCTACGGTCCCACCGAGGCCACCGTGGACGCGCTGATCACCAGGATCGCGGACAGCCCGGTGCCGCTGCTCGGCCACCCCGTGCAGAACATGCGCGCCTACGTCCTGGACGAGGGGGGCCGCCCGGCGCCCGTCGGCGCCCCCGGCGAGCTGTACCTGGCCGGTGACGGCCTGGCCCGCGGCTACCTGGGCCGGCCCGAGCTGACGGAGCGGGCGTTCGCCCCCGCGCCGTTCGACCCCGCGGAGCGGCTCTACCGGACCGGTGACCGGGTACGGCGGCTGACCGACGGCCGCATCGAGTTCCTGGGCCGCGTCGACGACCAGGTCAAGCTGCGCGGCTACCGCATCGAGCCGGGCGAGATCTCCGCCACGCTGGACGGGCACCCCGCGGTGGCCGAGTCGGTGGTGGTGGTCCGCGGCGAGGGCGAACGGCGGCAGCTGGTCGCCTACTTCACCCACCACGGCACCGACGCGGTGCCCACCGGACCGGAGCTGGCGGCCCACCTCGCCGAGCGGCTGCCCGCCTACCTGGTCCCGGCCGCGTTCGTCGCGCTCGACGCCTTCCCGCTCACCCGGAACGGCAAGGTGGACCGGGACGCGCTGCCCGCACCGGAGGCCGCGCGGGCGGACGAGACCGCCCGGGTCGCCCCGCGCAACGAGACCGAGCGGCTGGTGGCGCAGATCTGGGCGGAAACCCTGGGCGTCGCGGACGTCGGGGCCCACGACAGCTTCTTCGAGCTCGGCGGGCAGTCCCTGACCAGCGTCAAGGCACTCACCCGGATCAGGAAGACCTTCGGGGTGCGGCTGGCGTTCCGCAGCCTGCTGGACACCCCCACCGTCTCCGGGGTGGCCGAGCTGATCGAGGACAGCCTGCTGGAGCAGCTGGAGAAGGAGGCCGCCGAGGCCGCCGGCGATGCCGTACCGGCGGCGGAATAGCGGCAGTGCCGCACTGACGGAAGGAGTGTCACCCGATGTCCCCCTCGCGTGAGGAACGCATAGCGGCGCTGCCCGAGCATCTGCGGGCGCGGCTGCGCAGCAAGCTCTCCGGCGCCGCCGGGACCGACGAGGCCACCGCGGCCGACGCGGTCCGCCCGGTGCCGCGCGGCGGCCCGCTGCCCATGTCCTTCGCCCAGCAGCGCATGTGGTTTCTCCAGGAGTTCGACCCGCTGGCGGTCGGCTACAACTCCTCGTTCGCGCTCCGGCTGCGCGGCCGGCTCGACGCCGCCGCGCTGCACCGTGCGGTGAACGCGGTGGTGGCCCGTCACGAGTCGCTGCGCACCACCTTCGACTCCGTCGCCGGGACGCCCGTGCAGATCCCGCACGCGCTGGTCCGCATCGACCTGCCGGTGGTGGAGCTGACCTGCGCCGGCCCCCTGGAACGGGAGCAGGAACTGCGCGCCGCGGTGGAGCGGGAGAGCGCCCGCCCGTTCGACCTGCGGACCGGCCCGCTGCTGCGGACGCTGCTGGTACGGGCCGGCGAACAGGACCACGTCCTGGTGCTGAGCCTGCACCACATCATTCACGACGGCTGGTCGCTCGCGCTGTTCACCCGGCAGCTGGGCGAGGCGTACGACACCGCGCTGACCGGCGGCGACCCGCACACCGCGCCGGCCCCGGTGCAGTACGCGGACTTCGCCGTACGGCAGCGGGAGCGGATGTCCGGCGGCGCCCTGGACGAGTCGCTCGCGTACTGGAAGCAGCAGCTGGACGGGGTGGCACCGCTCCAGCTGCCCACCGACCGGCCGCGGCCCGCGGTGCTGTCCGGGGCGGGCGGCGCGCATGTCTTCGAGGTGCCCGCCGACGTGGTCGCGGGGCTGCGCACGCTCACCGCGCAGACCGGCGCCACGCTCTTCATGACGCTGACCGCGGCGGCCCAGCTGCTGCTGGCCCGCTACTCCCGCCAGGAGGACATCGCCGTCGGCACCCCGGTGGCCGGCCGCGGCGACAGCGGTGAGCTGGACGAGCTGATCGGCTGCTTCCTCAACACCCTGGTACTGCGCGGCCGGGTCGAACCGGAGCTGTCCTTCCGGGAGTTCCTGCTGCGCACCCGGGAGACGGTGCTGGCCGCGTTCGGCCACGACGAGGTGCCCTTCGAGCAGATCGTGGACGCGGTGCAGCCGGACCGCGACCCGAGCCGGATGCCGCTGGCCCAGGTCCTGGTCGTCCTCCAGAACATGCCGGAGGCGACGCTGGAGCTGACCGGGCTGACGGTGGAGGTGCTGCAACTCCCCCAGGCCAGCACCGGCTTCGACCTCGTGTGGGCCTTCGAGGAGCGGCCCGACGGCACCCTGTGGGCCGCGGCCGAGTACAGCGCGGACCTCTTCGACGCGGAGACGGTGCGCCGGATGTCCGGCCACCTGGTGAACCTGCTCGGATCGGTGGCCGCGGCGCCGGACTCCGCGACGGGCCGGCTCGGCCTGCTCGGCCCGGCCGAGCACGAGCGGCTGACCCGCGACTGGGCGCGCAACCCGCTGCCGGCCGCCGAGACCGGGCCGGTGCACGCCATGGTGGCCCGGCGCGCCGCCGAACGCCCCGACGGCCTCGCGGTGCGCTGCGGGGACCGGCGGCTGACGTACGCGGAGCTGGACGGCGGGGCCAACCGGCTGGCCCGCCACCTGAGCGCCGGGGGCGTCCGGCCCGGCGACGTGGTCGGCGTGTGCTGCGAGCGCGGGCCCGACCAGGTGCTGGCCACCCTGGCCGTGCTGAAGGCCGGTGCCGCGTTCCTGCCCCTGCACCCGGCCTTCCCGGCCGCCCGCCGGTCCCTGATGCTCTCCGAGACCGGCGCGTCCCTGGTGCTCACCGAGACCGCGCTGCTCGACGGGTTCGCCGGGGCGGAGGTACGCACCCTCGCGGTCGACGCCGAGCGGTCCCGCCTCGCCGAGTACGACGCCACGGAGCCGGACACCGCCCGTACCAACCCGGACGACCTGGCCTACATCATCTACACCTCGGGCTCCACCGGGACGCCGAAGGGCGTGCTGCTGCGGCACGGGGGCCTGGCCAACATGATCGACGCGTCCCGGCGGAAGCTGGACGTCCGGCCGGGCATGACGGTGTGCCAGCTGTCCGCGCCCAGCTTCGACGGCGCGGTCTGGGAGACCTTCACCGGCCTCGCCTCGGGCGCCGTACTGGCACTGCCGGACGACCCGGCGGAGGCGCTCGGCTCCGCGCAGATCACCCGGCTCGCCGACGGCCGCCCCACGGTGCTCAGCCTGCCCCCGGCGGCGCTGGCCGCGGTGGAGCCGCGGGCGCTGCCCGGCGGGTCCGTGATCCTCGCGGTGGGCGACCGCTGCCCCGCCGGCCTGGCCCGCACCTGGTCGCGCACCCACCGCTTCATCAACGGCTACGGGCCAACCGAGAACACCGTCGGGGCGACCATGTACGAGGGCGACGGGACCGAGCGCACGGACGCGGCCGACCGCCTGCCGATCGGCCGCCCGCTGCCCAACGTCGAGGTCTACGTCCTGGACGCCTACGGCAACCCGGTGCCCGCCGGGGTGACCGGCGAGATCCACCTCGGCGGCGCCCAGGTCGCCGCGGGCTACCTGGGGCGCCCCGACCTGACCGCGCAGCGGTTCGTGGCGCACCCCTTCAGCGACGATCCGGACGCCCGCCTCTACCGGACCGGGGACCTGGCGGCCTGGCTGCCCGACGGGAAGCTCGACTTCCGCGGCCGGGTGGACGACCAGGTCAAGATCCGCGGCTTCCGGATCGAACCGGGCGAGGTCGAGGCCGCGATGCTGCGCCACCCGCGGGTCGCCCAGGCGGCGGTCGTGGTCCGCTCGGGCCCGCGCGGCAAGCGGCTGGCGGGCTACGTGGTGCCGGACTCCGGCGACGGAGCGGCTCTCGCGGCGGAGGTGCGCGAACTGCTGGCCGGCGAACTGCCCGCCTTCATGGTGCCCAGCACCCTGACCGTCCTGCCGGACCTGCCGCTGACCACCAACGGCAAGGTCGACCGGGCCGCCCTGCCGGAGGAGCGGCCCGGCGCCGAGCGGCGGGCGACCCGCCCCAGCGGCCCGGTGGAAACGTCGCTGGCCGAGGTGTTCGCGTCCGTCCTGGGCGTCGAGGAGGTCGGCGCGGACGACGACTTCTTCGAACTGGGCGGTGACTCGATCCTGTCCACCCAGGTCGTCGCCCGCGCCCGGCAGGCCGGACTGCGGATCACCACCAAGGAGCTCTTCCAGTACAAGACCGTCGCCGGGCTCGCCCGGGTGGCGCGCGCCGAGAACGCCGAAGGTGCCGCGGACGGTACGGACGACGACGCGCACCGGACCGGGCCGGTGCCGCTGACGCCCGTACAGCACTGGTTCTTCGCCCATCACACCGTCAATCCGCATCACTTCAACCAGTCGGTGCTGCTGGAGCTGGTGCCCGGCGCCGATCACCAGGCGCTGCGCGGCGCGCTCGGGCTCCTCATGGAGCGCCACGACGCCCTGCGTACCCGTTTCGTGCGGGAGGACGGGACCTGGCGGCAGGAGATCGGCGCCGGGGCCGACGGCCGCTGGCACTTCCGGGAGGTGGAGCTGGCCGGGGCCGACGACGCGGCGGCGGCCGAGCGCACCGGGCAGGAGATCGAGGCCGCGCAGCGCGGACTGCATCTGACCGAGGGGCCGCTGGTACGGGCCGTCCTGTTCGACCGCGGTTCCCGGCACGCCGCGCAGCTCTTCCTCACCGTGCACCACTTGGTGGTCGACGGGGTGTCCTGGCGCGTCCTGCTGGACGATCTGCGCCGGGCCTACACCCGGCTCGCCGCCGGGCAGGAAGCGGACCTGGGCCCGCGCAGCACCTCCTTCGGCACGTGGGCGCACCGGCTGCGCGAGCACACCGCGGCAGGCGGGTTCGACGACGAACTGGCCTACTGGCGCGGCCTTCCCAAGTCCGACGGCCCGCCGGAGGACACCGGCACCTTCGCCGGCCGCCGCACCGTGCACGACGGGCTCGACGCGGCCGACACCGAGGTGCTGCTGCGCCGGGTGCCGGGCGTCCTGCGGGCCAAGGTCGACGAGGTGCTGCTGGCCACGCTCGGCCAGGCGCTCAGCGGCTGGGACGGCACCGGGCCGACGCTCGTGGACCTGGAGGGACACGGCCGGGAGGACATCCTCGACGGTGTCGACCTCAGCGGCACCGTCGGCTGGTTCACCACCATCTACCCGGTGGCGCTCGACGTGCCCAAGGACGCGGCGCCGAAGGACGCCGTGCGGACCGTCAAGCGCCAGTTGCGCACCCTGCCCCGGCACGGCATCGGCTACGGCGCGCTGCGCCACCTGACGCCCGGTACGGGTCAGGCCGGACCGGCCTTGCCGCCCGCCCACGCCCGGATCGCCTTCAACTACCTGGGCCAGTGGGACGGCCAGCTCCCCGACGGCGACGCCCTGGTGGCGCGCCACCTCGACCACGGCGGGCACGACCACGAACCGGCCGAACGGCGGCTGTACGAGCTGGAGATCGCCGCCGCGGTGCAGTCCGGCCGGCTCGACCTGAGCTGCGCCTACTCCCCCGCCCGGCACGACGCGGCGGTGGTCGCCGGCCTGCTGCGGACGGTCGCCGACGGTCTGCGGGAGCTGGTGCGCTCGTGCGGCTGACCCGACCCGGCCCCTCACCCACGACAGGAAGACACCTCATGACGACTCCCCACCCGTGGCTGGTGACCCCGGCCAGGCGCCCCGCCGCGGGGACCCGGCTGGTCTGCCTGCCGCACGCCGGCGGCAGCGCCAGCTTCTACCGGCGCTGGGCCCAGCACCTGGACGCCGGCGTCGAGTTGCAGATCGTCCAGTACCCCGGCCGGGAGGAACGGGTCAACGAGCCCTTCCTGACGGACCCCGCGGCGCTGGTCGACGCCGTCGCCGGGGCGGTGCTGGAGACGGCGCGGCCCGAGGTGGAGACGGTGCTGTTCGGCCACAGCATGGGAGCCCTGATCGGGTACGAGACGGTCCGCACCCTGGCGGCCCGCGGGCTGCGCGTGGACCGGCTGTTCGTCTCCGGCCAGGCGGCCCCGGACGAGCGGATCGGCCGCGAGCCCGCCGCGGCGATGACCGACGGCGCCCTCCTGCGCGAGGTGGAGCAGCACGGCGGCACGCAGATGAGCGTCTTCGACGACCCGGAGATCCGGGAGATGGTGCTGCCGATCCTGCGCAACGACTACCTGCTCATCGACTCCTACAGCCCGCGCGAGACGCCCCCGGTCGACGCGTGCGTCACCGCGCTCACCGGGGACCGGGACACCAGCGTCAGCGTGGCGCGGGTACGGCGGTGGGAGGGCGTGGCCGGCAAGGAGTTCCATCTGCACACCTTCCCCGGCGGGCACTTCTTCCTGGCGGAGCAGCGCGCCCAGGTCATCACCGTGCTGCACCGGTACCTGCGCTCCGGGGTCTGAGAAACCCGTACCGCACAAACGGCCCGGAATTGCCGGGACATTAAGCGAGAACTGAATGACGCACACCGGGCGGCGCCGCCCGTAGCGAATTGCGGCGCCGCCCGGTGTGCTGCCGTTTTCCGGCTACCACGGCCCGCGACTGCCCCGCCGGGCACCTGGAGTGCAGGTTTCCACTGAGCCTTAAAAGCTTGTCTCGATCTCGTGCCCTGCTGAAAGATTCCGACCGTGCCGGTGACCGAGGGAATCGCCGGTTACTCGACTTCACACGGGAGGGCCTCAGTGCTCACAAACGTCGTCATCGTCGGTGGAGGCACCTCCGGCTGGATGACCGCATCGTATTTGCAGGCCGCGTTCGGTGAACGCATTTCGGTCACGGTGCTGGAATCCAAGCGGATCAAGACGATCGGGGTCGGCGAAGCGACCTTCAGCACGGTGCGCCACTTCTTCGACTACCTCGGGCTCCCGGAACACGTGTGGATGCCGAAGTGCAACGCCACGTACAAGCTCGGCATCCGCTTCGAGAACTGGCACCGCAAGGGCAGCTACTTCTACCACCCGTTCGAGCGGCTGCGGGTCGTCGACGGGTTCCCCCTCACCGACTGGTGGCTGCACCGCCGGCCCGGCGGCAGCGAGCGGTTCGACCAGGACGTGTTCCTGATGTCCGCGATCTGCGACGCCGAGCGCTCGCCCCGCTACATGGACGGCACCCTGTTCGAGCAGGACTTCAAGGAGCAGGCCGACCCGAAGGGCCGCAAACCGGAGCGCAGCACGCTCACCGAGCAGGACACCCAGTTCCCCTACGCCTACCAGTTCGACGCCAGCCTGCTGGCCGACTACCTCTGCGAGTACTCCACGCAGCGCGGCACGCGGCACATCGAGGACGACGTCGTCGAGGTCGCCCGGGACGACCGCGGCTGGATCAGCCACCTGCGGACCCGCGAGCACGGTGACGTCACCGCCGACCTGTACATCGACTGCACCGGCTTCCGGGGCCTGCTGCTGAACCAGGCCCTGGAGGAGCCCGTCATCTCCTTCCAGGACACGCTGCCCAACGACCGGGCGGTGGCCCTGCGGGTGCCGGTCGACATGGAGAAGCGCGGGCTGCGCCCCTGCACCACGGCCACCGCCCAGGACGCCGGGTGGATCTGGACCATCCCGCTCTTCGGGCGGATCGGCACCGGCTATGTGTACGCCAGCGACTACACCACCCCGGACGAGGCCGAGCGCACCCTGCGCGAGTTCGTCGGCCCGGACGCCGCGGACGTGGAGGCCAACCACATCCGCATGCGCATCGGCCGCAGCCGCAACGCCTGGGTCAACAACTGCGTGGCCATCGGACTCGCCAGCGGATTCGTGGAGCCGCTGGAGTCGACCGGCATCTTCTTCATCCAGCAGGGCATCGAGCAGCTCGTCAAGCATTACCCGGCCGAGGACTGGGACCCGAGCCTGCGGGATTCCTACAACCGCACCATCGGGAATGCGATCGACGGTGTCCGGGAATTCCTGGCGCTGCATTACCGCGGGGCCGGACGCAACGACAACCAGTACTGGAAGGACGCCAAGACGCGGGCCCTTCCGGACGGTCTCGCCGAGCGGCTGGAGATGTGGCGGTCCAAGCTGCCGACCACCGAATCGATCTTCCCGAATTACCACGGCTTCGAGCCGTATTCGTACCACTCGATGCTGCTGGGGCTCGGCGGCGTCGACCTCAAGGCACCGCCCGCGCTGGCGCTGATGGACGACTCCGCGGCGCAGGCGGAGTTCAAGCTGCTGCGCGCCCAGTCGCAGGAGCTCGCGAAGCGGCTGCCCAGCCAGTACGAGTACCTGGCCCAGATGCATTGACCACGAGCCGGGCAGCTGCGCCCTGGAAGGAGGAGCGGTGGACGCGCTGACGTACGTCCCGGCCGTGGTGCTGGTGGCGTCGGTGGCACCCGCCGTGTGGCTCGGCAGGCGGGCGGCCCGGCTGCTGGGCCAGCCCGCCATCGTCGGGGAGATCATGGCCTGCCTGCTCCTCGGGGCCCTGCTCGCCGGACAGTTCGGCTGGGGCGGGGAAGCCACCGCGGGCCGGCCGGTCCTGGAGAAGGCGGGGCACCTGGCCCTCGCGCTCTTCGTGGTCGGCGCCGTACAGGAGATCCGGGCCGGCTCCGGCAAGCTGGGCGGCCGTGCGGTGGCCTGGACGGCGGCCGGCTCCGCGCTGCTGCCGATGGGCTGCGGCACGCTGCTGGCCGTCTGGGTCCTCGCCGAGGGCGATCCGGCGCTGCGCGGTTCCGCGCCGGCCACCGCGTTCGTGCTGATGCTCGCCGGCGCGCTGTCGGTCACGGCGGTCCCGGTGCTCGCCGGGGTCCTCCAGGACCGCGGCATGCTGCACACCCACACCGGGCGGCTGGCGATGGCCGCCGCGGTGTCCATGGACGCGGTCAACTGGGCCCTGCTGGCGGTGGCCGTCGGCCTGGCCACCGGCGGCGGGCAGGTCACGCCGGCGGTGGTGTTCACCGCCGGGCTGCTGCTGGCCTGGGCGCTGCGCCGGCTCGGCGGGCTCCCCGCCGCCCGCGCCTGGGCCCACCGGGTGCGGCCGGCGGTGCCGGCCGGGCTGGTGGTCCTGACGACGGTGGCGGCGGCGCTGGTCACCGACCGGCTGGGCCTGACCGACGTGCTGGGCGCCGTCCTGGTCGCGCTGGCCCTGCCCGCGGACGGCGGCACCGGCCCCTGGACCCGCGCCGCCCGGACCGTCGGGCAGTGCGGCCGCCACGGACTGCCGCTGCTGTTCGTCCTGACCGGCGCGGGTCTCGGCAGCGGCCCGCCGGGGCTCTTCTCCTGGCAGGCGACGGCCCTGGGCACCGCGCTGGCCGTGGCCGGCAAGCTGGCCGGCTCCTACCTCGGCGCCCGGGCCGGCGGCCAGGACACCCCGACCAGCATGCGGCTCGCCGCCCTCCTCAACACCCGCGGTCTGACGGAGATCACCTTCCTCCAGATCGGCTACCAGGCGGACATCCTGACGCCCGCCCTCTACCTCGCACTCGTCGTCATGGCACTCGTCACGACGGCGCTGGCCGGCCCGCTGCTGTGGGCCGTCGACCGCGGCGCCCCGGACACCCCGGAGGCCGCGGGCAAACCCCTCTACCCAGTCGAGCGGTGAGTCACGTGGAACTCGTCACCCCCATCAGCCAGGAGAGCACTCCGGCCGGATTCCGCGATTTCATGGCGGGCTTCCCGAGCGGGGTCGCCGTCATCACGGCCCTGGACGCCCAGTCCCGGCCCTGGGGCATGACCTGCTCGTCCCTGTGCAGCGTCACCCTGGACCCGCCCACGCTGCTGGTCGGCATGCGGCTGGAGAGCCCCACCCTGCGCGCCGTCATGCTCAGCGGCGTCTTCGCCGTGAACCTGCTGCACCACAAGGGGCAGGCGACCGCGGAGCTGTTCGCCTCCGGCGCGCCGGACCGCTTCGACGGCACGCCGTGGCACATCCCCGAGGGGGCCGCGGGACCGCACCTGTCCCGGGACGCCCACGCGGTGGCCGACTGCCGGGTCCGCCAGAGCGTCCGCGTCGGCGGGCAGCGGATGGTCTTCGGCGAAGTCCTCCGCACCTCCGGGCCGACCGACGAACCGCCGCTGCTGTACGGAAACCGCCGGTTCAGCGTCTGGCCGGCCGGCTGACCTCCTCCGCGCACCACCCCCGCGCGGACCTCCCACAACAGGAGACCACCCCGTCATGAGCGCTACCCCGCGCAACCGCACCCCCCGGCCGCGTCGTTACCTGATGTGCCGCCCCAGCCACTTCGACGTCACCTACGCCATCAACCCGTGGATGGACCCGGCCAAGCCGGTCGACACCGGGCTGGCCGTGGCGCAGTGGGAGAACCTGCGCGACCGCTACCTCTCCCTCGGCCACACCGTGGAGTTCATCGAGCCGGTGGCCGGCCTGCCCGACATGGTCTACGCCGCCAACGGCGCGACCGTCATCGACGGCAAGGTCCTCGGCGCCCGCTTCCGCAACGCGGAGCGGACCGCGGAGGGCCCCGCCTACCTGGACTGGTTCCGCGGGCGGGGCTTCACCGAGGTGCACGACCCGCAGCACATCAACGAGGGCGAGGGCGACTTCCTCGTCACCGGCCGGTACGTACTGGCCGGCCACGGCTTCCGCAGCTCCCGCGACGGGCACGCCGAGGCCCAGGAGTTCTTCGGCCGGCCGGTGATCGGCCTGGAGCTGACCGACCCGGCCTACTACCACCTGGACACCGCGCTCGCCGTCCTCGACGACGACGAAATCATGTACAACCCGGCCGCGTTCGCCCCGGGCAGCCGCGCGGTGCTGGAACGGCTCTTCCCCGACGCCGTGCTCGCCACGCCGCGCGACGCCGCGGTGTTCGGCCTCAACGCGGTCAGCGACGGCTACCACGTCCTGCTGCCCGAGGCGGCCACCGGGCTGGCCGAGCAGCTGCGCGCCCGCGGCTTCCACCCGATCGGGGTCGGCCTGTCCGAACTGCTCAAGGGCGGCGGCAGCGTCAAGTGCTGCACGCTCGAACTGCGCGGTCCGCGCTGACGATCCGGTGTCCGGGCCCCGGCCGGGCCCCCGGGGCCCGGACACCGGCTCCGCCCCACCGCTACACCGCACCCCGCCCCGAGAACCGCAGTGGAGGAGAGATGACGACGATCCTGACCGGCGCGGACCGAGCCCCGGGCACCGCCGACCGCGGAATCCAGCGCCCCGGCGGGATGCCGGTGGACAAGTACCCGCCGTACGAGCCGGTCGGGCTGCCCGACCGGACCTGGCCGGGACGCCGCGCCGAGCGGGCGCCGCTGTGGTGCAGCGTGGACCTGCGCGACGGCAACCAGGCGCTCACCGACCCGATGGACCCCGAGCGCAAGATGCGGATGTTCCAGCTGCTGGTGGCGATGGGGTTCAAGGAGATCGAGGTGGGCTACCCCACCGCCTCCCGCGACGACCACGACTTCCTGCGCCGGCTCATCGAGACCGACGCCATCCCGGAGGACGTGGTCATCCAGGTCATGACGCCGATCCGCGGCGACTTCATCGAGCGGACCGTCAAGGCGCTGGAGGGGGCCCGGCGGGCGGTGCTCCAGGTCTTCAACCCCACCTCGGCCGTCCAGCGCCGGGTGGTGTTCCGCATGGACCGCCGGCAGACGCTCGGCCTGGCCCTGGACGGCGCCGAACAGGCCCTCAAACTCCAGGAGTCGATACCGGGCACGGACATCTTCCTCCAGTACGCCCCGGAGTCCTACACCCACACCGAGCCGGACTTCGCGCTGGAGATCCTCAACTCCGTGCTGGACTTCTGGGCCCCGCGGGCCCGGCACACCCTGCGCGTCAACCTGCCCGCCACGGTGGAGTGCTTCCCGCCGCAGGAGTTCGCCGACCGGATCGAGTACACCCACCGCAACCTGCTGCACCGGGAGCGCACCATCCTCGGCGTGCACCCGCACAACGACCGGGGCAGCGGGGTGGCCGCGGCCGAGCTGGCGGTGCTGGCCGGCGCCGACCGGGTCGAGGGCACCCTGTTCGGCAACGGCGAGCGCTCCGGCAACGTCTGCCTGGTCACGCTGGCCATGAACCTCTTCTCGCAGGGCATCGACCCGATGCTGGACCTGAGCGACATCGACGGCATCCGCCGGGCGGCCGAGCACTGCACCCAGCTGCCGGTCGGCGCCCGCCACCCCTGGGCCGGGGACTTCGTCTACACCTCCTTCGCCGGCACCCACCAGGACGCCATCGCCAAGGGCCTGCGGGCCCGCGAGGAGTCGGGCGAGCGGGTCTGGGACGTGCCGTACCTGCCCGTCGACCCGCAGGACATCGGCCGCGACTACCAGGCGCTGATCCGCATCAACACCCAGTCGGGCAAGGGCGGTATCGCCCATCTGCTGCGGACCGGATACGGCATCGAGCTGCCGCGGCGGCTCCAGATCGACTTCGCCGCGGTGATGCAGCGGGTCTGCGAGGACGCCGGCGGCGAGGTCACCGGCACGCAGCTGTGGCAGCACTTCGAGGAGCGTTACGTCCGTCCCGGCGCGGAGACCGAGCCCGGCCCGGCCGTGGCGGACCCCGGCGGCGACCGGTGGGCGGCGGTGGGGCGGCAGGCCCTGGACGCGGCCGGTCTCGACGGCTACGTGCACAGCCTCGACGTGACGCGCGCCGGTGCGCCGCTGGCCGCCCCGACCGCGTTCTGCGAGCTGGTGGTCGCCTCCCGTTCGTACTGGGGCGTGGGCATCGGTGACAGCGAGGAGGCCGCGGCGGCCCGCGCCGCCGGTGCCGCCGTCCACCGTGCGCTCGCCGGGGACGACGAGGGGGACGCCCGGTGAGGACGTCCGCGCGGCCGGGGACCGGCGCGCCGCCCCCGGCCGCCGCCCGGCGGCACCCGCCCCGTACCGGAAGGAACAGCAGATGAGCGTGCTCGACGAGATCGTGGCCGGAGCCCGTGCCGACATGCGGCGGCGCGAGCGGGAGACCGGGCTGGAGGTGCTGATCCACCGGGTGCGGTCCATGCCGCCCACCCGGGATGCGGTGACGGCCCTGCGCCGGCCGGGCGTCCAGGTGATCGCCGAGGTCAAGCGCCGCAGCCCGTCGAAGGGCGCGCTGGCGGACGTGCCGGACCCGGCCGACCTCGCCGCCGCGTACGAGAGCGGCGGGGCCGCGGCCGTCAGTGTGCTCACCGAGGGGCGCCGCTTCGGCGGTGCGCACGCGGACCTGACGGCGGTCCGCGCCCGGGTCGGTGTCCCGGTGCTGTGCAAGGACTTCCTCGTCACGCCGTACCAGCTGTGGGAGGCGCGGGCGTGCGGTGCCGACCTGGCCCTGCTGATCGTGGCGGCGCTGTCCCGCGGCGCGCTGGTGGACCTGATCGAGCTGGCCGGGCGCATCGGGCTGACCCCGCTGGTCGAGGTGCACGACCGGCGCGAACTGGACCTGGCGCTGTCCGCCGGGGCCCGCGTCGTCGGCGTCAACGCCCGCGACCTGCGCACCCTGCGCATCGACCGGACGGTATTCGAACGGCTCGCCCCGCACATCCCGGACGATGTGGTCACGGTCGCCGAGTCGGGCGTCCGGGGCCCCGGCGACGTGCTCGGCTACGCGGCCCACGGCGCGGACGCGGTGCTGGTCGGCGAGCACCTGGTCACCCACGGCAGCCCCGCGGACGCGGTGGCCTCGCTGCTCGCCGCCCGCACCGCGCCGCTCAGCGCTCCGCAGCGAGTTTCACGGTGAGTTCCGTCCAGTGCTGGAGCACCCCCCGGGCCGCGCCCGAGTCCAGGGCCCGTTCGGCGCGCCGCACCCCGGCGGCGAGCCGCGCGGTGACCGGCTCGCCGGACGGTTCCAGGGCGGCGAGGCCGGCCGCGGCCGAGAGCAGTACGGCGTCGCGCACCGGCCCCCGTGCCCCGGCGAACACGTCCCTGGCCACCCGCGCGTTGTACGCCGCGTCGCCGCCGCGCAGCGCCTCCCGCGGGGAGCGGGCCATGCCGATGTCGCGGGGGTCGAAGGTCTCGGCGCGTACCGTGCCGCCGGCGACCGACCAGACCGACGAGGTGGCGGAGACGGTCAGTTCGTCCATCCCGTCGTCCCCACGGAACACCAGCGCCGAGCCGCCGCGGCGGGCCAGCACCTCGGCGATCAGCGGGGCGAGCCGGGCGTCGGCCACGCCGACCGCCTGGGCGGTGGGCCGGGCCGGGTTGGTCAGCGGGCCGAGGCAGTTGAACACCGTGGGCACGCCCAGCTCCCGCCGGGTGGGCCCGGCGTGCCGGGCGGCGGGGTGGAACGCGGGCGCGAAGCAGAAGGTGATGCCCGCCTCCACGGCGGTCTGCGCGACCTGTTCCGGGGCCAGTTCGAGGACCACGCCCAGTTCCTCCAGCACGTCGGCGGAGCCGCAGGCGGAGGACGCCGAGCGGTTGCCGTGCTTGACGACCCGGGCACCGGCCGCCGCGGCCACCACCGCCGACATGGTGGAGACGTTGACGCTGTCGCTGCCGTCGCCGCCGGTGCCGACGATGTCGAGCGTGCGGCCGGGTACGTCGAGCGGCACCGCGTGCGCGTACATGGCGCGTACCAGGCCGGTGATCTCGCCCGCGGTCTCGCCCTTGGCGCGCAGCGCGACCAGGAAGGCGGCCAGTTGGGCGGGGGTGGCCCGGCCGCGCATGACCTGGTCCATGGCCCAGGCCGTGCTGTCGGCCGGCAGGTCGCGGCGCGCCAGCAGTGCGCCGAGCACGCCGGGCCAGGTGGGGGCCGTCTGCGGCTGCGTCACGGAATTCTCCTCGGGACGAGTGGAAAAGGGCGCGGCGCACGGGAAATTCCCGGTGCGTGCCGACCGTGGTTTTTCCGGTGCGGCCGGCCGTCCATGGCCGGGGCGCCCGGGCCGTACATTGGCCGCTCTTATTGTGGGCGCGCCGGAAATCCGTAACCAGACCAGTTGAGGTGCCCGTCGGCGGACCATTTCCGCGGCGGCGCGCCCAGAGCGAAGGGGAACCGGAAAGGTGACCTGGAATACGCTGATCGATGTGTCCCGGGATTCCGGACTCCCGTTGACCGCCCAGATCCAGGAAAACCTCAGGCAGGAGATCACCGGCGGCGCGCTGCACCCCGGTACCCGTCTCCCCTCCAGCCGGCAGCTCGCCGAGGACCTGGGCGTCTCGCGGAGCGTGGTGGTGGAGGCGTACGGGCAGCTGATCGCGGAGGGCTACCTGGAAGCGCTGCAGGGCTCCGGCACCCGGGTCGCCGCGGGCCTGCCGGACGCCGCCCCCAAGGCGCCCACCCTGCTGGACGGCGCGGGCCGCGCCCCGTCGGTCCGCTGGGACCTGCGCGCCGGCTCGGTCTCGGGCGGCTTCCCGCAGCGGGAGTGGCTGGCCGCGTACCAGCGGGTCGTGCAGCGCACGGACCGGCACGACGTGGGCTATCCGCCGGTCTCCGGGGCCCCGGCGCTCCGCGGTGAACTGGCCCGTTACCTTGGCCGGGTGCGCGGGGTGCACACCACGGCCGAGGCGGTGATGGTGGTCTCCGGCTTCGCCCAGGCGCTCGGCCTGGTGTGTGCGGCGCTGCCGCAGCTGGGCATCGGCGAGCTGGGCGTGGAGGAGCCGTGCCACCCGCAGCAGCGGCAGTTCGTGGCGGAGGCCGGGATCGTGCCCCGGCCGGTGATGGTCGACGCGCAGGGCATCGACGTGGACGCCCTGTCCCGCACCGGCGTCCGGGCCGTCCTGGTCACCCCCACCCACCAGTTCCCGACCGGCGTCACGCTCAGCCCGCAGCGCCGGGAGGCCCTGGTGCGCTGGGCGCAGGACGTGGACGGGTGGATCGTCGAGGACGACTACGACGGCGATCTGTGGCTGGCCCACGGCGCCCGCCCGGCGGCGCTCCAGCGGCAGGCGCCCGACCGGGTGCTGTACGCGGGCACCACCAGCAAGTCGCTGGCGCCCGGTCTGCGGCTGGGCTGGCTCGCGCTGCCGGCGCCGCTGCGCGGCCTGCTGGCCCAGGTCCGCTCCCAACGGGACCTGGGCTGCGAGGTGTTCACCCAGCTCGCCTACGCGGACCTGCTGAGCAGCGGGGTGTTCGACCGGCACCTGCGGCGCCAGCGGTCCCGCCTCCGGGCCCGCCGGGAGACCGTGGAACGGGGCCTGCGCGCCTTCCTCCCGGACGCCCGGATCACCGGGTCCGCCGCGGGGTTGCACGCCTACGTCCTGCTCCCCCACCGCACCGACGAGGCGGCGCTGACCGCCCTGGCGGCGCAGCGGTCGGTGCTGGTGCGCGGCGGCCGCTACTGCCACGACCGGCCGTGGCGGGCCCGGCCGGCGCTGGTGCTGGGGTACGCGGCGGTGCCGCGCTCGGGGCTGGCCGAGGCGCTCGGCGAGATCGGGACCGCGTACGCGGAGCTGACCGGCGGTGCCCGCCGCCCCGCCCGCTGCGCCTGACCGGCGGCCCGCCCCGGCGGCGGCTCACCGCACGCCGGCGGCCAGGAAGTTCTCGAAGAACCGCAGTCCGCCGCCGGTCATGATGCTCTCCGGGTGGAACTGCACGCCCTCGACGGGCAGCGTGCGGTGCCGCAGGCCCATCACATAGCCGTCGTCGGTGGCGGTCGCGGTCTCCTGGAGCACGTCCGGCAGCGGCCGGGAGACGACCAGCGAGTGGTAGCGGGTGGCCACCGTACGGTCGGGCAGGCCGCGGAAGACGCCCTCCCCGTCGTGCTCGACGGTGCTGGTCCGGCCGTGCATCAGATGGTCGGCCACCTCGATGCGGCCGCCGTAGGCCAGGGCGATGGCCTGGTGGCCGAGGCACACGCCGAGCAGCGGGGTGCGCCCGGCGAAGTGCCGCACCAGTTCGACGTGGCCCGAGTCGAGGGGGTGCCCCGGGCCGGGGCCGAGCACCACGGCGTCCGGTGCGCCGGCGGCCAACTGGTCCGCGGTCCGGGTGCCGGCCCGCACCACCTCGGTGCGGGCGCCGAGGGTGCGCAGGTACTGGTCGATGATGTGGACGAAGCTGTCGTAGGCGTCCACCAGCAGAATCTTCACAGCAGTTCGCTCCCCGTCAGCGCCCAGTGGGCGGCGGCCATCTTCGCCAGCGTCTCGTTCCACTCGGCCTCCGGCGTGGACTCGGCCACGATCCCGGCCGAGCTCTGCGTGGAGTAGACCTCGCCGTCGTACACGACGGTGCGGATGCACAGCGCGAACTCGGCCCAGCCCGCCACGTCGACCAGTCCGACCGCCCCGGCGTAGATCCCGCGGGGCTCCTCCTCGATCCCGTCGATGATCTCCATGGCGCGCAGCTTGGGCGCGCCGGTCATGGTGCCGGCCGGGAAGGTGGCGGCCATCGCGTCCCACACCCCGGCGCCGGGCGCCAGCCGTCCGCTGATCGTCGAGACCATGTGGAAGACGTGGGAGAAGGTCTCGACCGTCATCAGGCCGGTCTCGTCGAGCGAGCCGGGGCGGGCCACCCGGCCGATGTCGTTGCGGCACAGGTCCACCAGCATGACGTGTTCGGCCTGCTCCTTGGAGCTGGTGACCATCTCCTTGATGCGGCGCTCGTTCTCCTGCGGGTCCGGGGTGCGGCGGGTGGTGCCGGCGATCGGGCGCATCACGATCCGGCCGCCCGGACCGTCCGCCCCCGCGGCCTCCGGCTCGATGCGGAAGTGCAGCTCTGGGCTGGCGCCGATGAGGGTGTCGGTGCCGCGCGGGCACAGGTACATGTACGGCGAGGGGTTGCGGGCGCGCAGCCGCTGGTAGACCTGCTCGGGGCGCAGGGTGCTGCGGACGTCGATGCGGTGGCCGATCTGGATCTGGTAGATGTCGCCGATCCGGATGTGTTCCAGGCACTGTTCGGCCCACCGCAGGAAGTCCTCGCGCGCCACGCTGTCGCGTACGGACAGCGGCGCGGGCGCCTCGGGGCAGGCGGCCGGGTCCGGCGGGGCGCCGGCGGCGCGGTGGGCCAGGGCGGCCACGTCCACCGTTCCGGCGGACGGGAAGTCCTCGCACACGGCGGTCAGCAGCCGGGCGGTGTCCGTCTCCTGGTCGTACCAGACGGTTTCCCGGAAGAGGGTGGCCGTCAGGTCCGGGCCGCCGCGCGAGGCGGTCCGCGCGGGCAGCGGCTCCATGTGCCAGGCGGCCTCGTACCCGAGGGTGGCCAGGAAGCCGAAGGCGTAGCCGCCCGGGGCGTCGCGCTCGACGCGGAACAGCTGCTGGGCGGCGCGCAGCAGGTCCCACGCCCGGGCGGACCGGTCGAAGCGGTAGCGGTCGTACGGGCCGTCCCCGGTGGCGTCCGGTGTCAGCCCGGCCCGTTCGGCGGCGGCGCCGAGCGCGCGGCGCAGCGGCCCCGCGCCGTCGATCTCGACGTGCCCGGCGAACAGCCGGATCTCGGCGAGCCGGCCGTGTCCGACGACCGCGGGCCGGCGGTCGGCCCGCGGGCCGGCGAGGCTCTCCGTCAGGAACGTCTCGCCGTGGCCGGTCTCCGCGGCCAGCGCGCGGTACAGCGCGAGCGGGTCGTGACCGGGCAGCGGCACCGTCACGACGCGTACGGAAAATCGGGGGTCCGCTTCCGGCGGACGGGCTTCCGGTGCGTGTTCCGGCGCCTTTTCGGCGGGCGCCACCGGTGTCATGCCGGGCATATGATTCCTCGGTTTCTCAGGTTTTCCCCAGCCAGCTGGGCGAATGGGCACGGTAAGGAAAGCAGCCGCGCCGCAAGGGGATCCAGACCAATTGGCGGGCGCCGGTACGGGCCACTCGTACCTTTCTTGACCCGGCCGCCACGGGCGGGTTGTATCCGAGCTCACCGGGCGCCGCGCCATAATGAATTCGATCCCGTTCTGGGGGCTGCAATGAACGCATCCGCACCGAAGAGCCGTACCGGTTCGCCGGCGATCCCGCCGCCGGAGCAGCAGCCGCGGTGGCCGGACGAGGCGGCCCGGGACGCGGTGGTCGCCGAACTGCGCACCGCCGCCCCGCTGGTGTTCGCCGAGGAGTGCGACCGGCTCCGGGACCGGCTGACGGCGGTGGCCCGCGGCGAGGCGTTCCTGCTCCAGGGCGGGGACTGCGCGGAGACCTTCCGGCAGACCTCCGCCGAGTCGGTCGGCGCGACCCTGCGCACCCTGCTCCAGATGGCCGTGGTGCTCACGTACGCGGCGTCCGTTCCGGTGGTCAAGGTGGGCCGGATGGCCGGCCAGTACGCCAAGCCCCGCTCGGCGCCGACCGAGACCCGCGACGGTGTCACCCTGCCCGCCTACCGGGGCGACGCGGTCAACGGGCTGGAGTTCAGCGCGGCGGCGCGGCGGCCGGACCCGCGCCGGATGCGACAGGTCTACGACGCCTCGACCACCACGCTGAACCTCGTACGGGCGCTGACCCAGGGCGGTTTCGCGGACCTGCACCAGGTGCACGCCTGGAACCGGGGCTTCGTCAGCGACTCCCCCTCGGGCCGGCGCTACGAGGAACTGGCCGACGAGATCGAGCGGTCGCTGCTGTTCATGCACGCGTGCGGGGTGGCGCCCAACGAGGTGCACGCCGCCGAGTTCTTCGTCAGCCACGAGGGCCTGCTGCTGGACTACGAGAACGCGCTGATCCGCACCGACGAGCGGACCGGCGCGCCCTACGCAGCCAGCGGGCACCTGATCTGGGTGGGCGAGCGCACCCGGCACCCGGACGGCGCGCACATCGACTTCCTGAGCCGGATCCGCAACCCGGTCGCGGTGAAGATCGGCCCGGACGCGCGCCCCGACGACCTGCTGCGCTACGTGGACCGGATCGACCCGGACCGGGAGCCCGGCCGGCTGACCTTCGTGGTGCGCATGGGGGCGGAGCGGGTGCGCGACCGGCTGCCGCAGCTGGTGGAGAAGGCGGTCGCGGACGGTTCCCGGGCGGCCTGGGTGTGCGACCCGATGCACGGCAACACCTATGTGACACCCAGCGGGCACAAGACCCGGCGCTTCGACGTGATCCTGGACGAGGTGCAGGGCTTCTTCGAGGTGCACCGGGCGCTGGGGACGCACGCCGGCGGTCTGCACGTGGAGCTGACCGGCAGCGATGTGACCGAGTGCGTGGGCGGCGGCAGCACGGTCGGCGTGGCGGACCTGCCGCGGCGTTACGAGAGCGCCTGCGATCCCCGGCTCAACCACGGCCAGTCCATCGATCTGGCCTTCCGCGCGGCGGAGATGCTGCGCGGCTGACCCCGGCAGACCACTTCCGGTGCGCGGATACGGACCAATCCGCGGATCGTTGACCCGGCCGGGAGCCCTGGCCGATATTCCTTTCCGGGCGTATCCCGCCCCGGAGAATTCCGCTCACGAGGCGAGGCGTCACGGTGCGGACGGATGCCACGAGCGTTTTCTCCGCTCCGTGCCGGCGAGGACCGGGTGATGAAGGCAGGTGACCGTGCCGCGCATTCCTGAAGGTCCGGCTCCGCTGGCCGTGCGGGCCGCGGGCTGGCATTTCCCGGAAACCTCCCGGGAGACCGCCGCGCTGCCGGAACCGGCGGACCGCACACCGGCCGAGCGCGGCGTCCTCGCGGGGCTGGGCATCGACCGCATCAGGGCGGACGACGTACCGGACGGGGTCAGTCTGGCCACCGGGGCGGCGCGCCGCGCGCTGGCCGCGGCCGGGCTGACCGCCGAGGAGGTCCGGGCGCTGGTCGTCGTCGAGTCCCGCGCCCCGCGGACCCTGCTCAGCTCGGAGGCGACCCGGGTGCAGGAACTGCTCGGCGCCCGGGACGCGGTCACCTTCGCGGTGGGCGGGCTGGGCTGCGTCTCGATCGCCCCGGCCCTGCTCACGGCCCGTGGCCTGCTCGCCGCCGACCCGGACCTCGGCCAGGTGCTGGTGGTCCACGGCAGCACCCCGGCGACCCCGGACCGCTACCGCCATCCGGTGACCGTCAACGGGGACGGCGGCGGCGCGCTGGTGCTCTCCCGGACCGGTCCGGTGCGGGTGCTGGACTGCGTCCAGGAGACCGACGGCCGCTACTGGGACCTGTTCGAGGTCGCCTTCCGCGACGTGCCCAGCGAGCGGTGGCGGGAGCGCTGCAAGGACCCGGCCGTCTATTCCTTCCAATTGGCGGTACAGACCCGGAACCGGCTGTCGACACTGCTGGACAAGCTTCTCGCCCGGCACGGGATGACACGTGGAGAGGTCGCCGGATACATCACGCAGAACCTCTCCCTCGGCAGTTTCGGATTCACCGAGGAATCCCTCGGCATCACCGTGCTGCCGGCCTGCCGCGACAATCTCCGGGAATTCGGGCACCTGGGCCCGAACGACGTGTTCTTCAATCTGTACACGGCGCTCGAACGCAAGGAATTGGCCGAAGGAGACCGTGCGGTGCTGATCAATGTGAGTCCGGTGGCGGCGTGGAGCGTGCTGCTGGTGGACATCGGCGCGGAGCCGCGCCGGTGAAGCCGGTCCCGCGGGAGTCCGGCCGGGCGGGCGCGCCCCCGTCCCGCACCGCGCCCGTCGTGGACGTGCTGACACGGTTCGAGCAGCAGGTGCGTACGGCGCCGGAGCGCACCGCACTGGCCATCGGCGGAGAGGTCCTCACGTATGGCCAACTGCACGCGAGGAGCTCGGCGTTGGCGCGGCGCATCGCGTCCGCCGCGGACATCCGGCCGGGCGCCGGCCAGGTCGTGGCCCTCCACCTGCGGCAGAGCGCCGGAACGGTCGTCGGCATGCTGGCCGCCCTCCGCCTGGGCGCGGCCTGGTACGTGGTCGAGCCGGATGCGCACGCCGCCGGTCCGGACGCGGAACGGGTCCGGACCCTGCTCGCCGGCACCGGCTGCGCGGCCGTCGTCTTCGACGGCGCCGACCCCGCCACCGCTCCGGACGCGGTGGCGGCGGTGGCACCCGGGGCGCCCCGGCTCGACCTGTCCCGGCCGGACGCCACGGTGGCGTCCGGAGCCGGGGTACCGGCCCGGGTGCCCGGCGCCGCTCCGGCGTACGTCATCGGCACGGCCGGTTCGACCGGCGCCCCCAAAGCCGTCGTGGTCAGCCGGGACGCCTTCGCCCAGTTGATGGCCGCCCGCGGCGAAGAGCCCGGCGTGACCGCCTTCTCGCCGTGCCGGCTGGCCTGGGACGGCGCCCTGCTGCTGCTCTTCCACGCCCTGTGCACCGGCGGTACGGCCGTGCTGCCGGACGCGCGGGAGCTGCCCGACGCGGCGCGGAGCGCGGCGCTCATCGGCACCTGGCAGGTCCGGCTGGCCGCCGCGCCGCCGTCCTTCTACCGGCTGATGCTGCCGCACCTGGCCGGGGCCGCCCGCCATCTGCGGGCGGTGATCCTCGGCGGGGAGCCGGTCCCCGCCACGCTGGTCGAGGCGCACCGCAGGACGCTGCCCGGCACCCGGCTGACGAACGAGTACGGCCCGACGGAGACGACCGTCGGCGTCCTCGCCCACACCGTGCCGGACGCCCCGGGTGCCGCCGTGACCGACACCGCCGTACCGGACACCGCCGTACCGATCGGCCGCCCCATCGGACCGGTCACCCGGGTCTACGTCCTCGGCCGCGACCTCCGGCCGGTCGCCGACGGGGCGCTGGGCGAGCTGTACATCGGCGGCCCGCAGGTCGCCCTGGGCTACGCGGGCCGGCCGGGCGAGACCGCGAGCCGGTTCGTGGCGGACCCGTACGCCGCCGTCCCCGGCGCCCGGATGTACCGCACCGGGGACCTGGCGCGGGTCACCGCCTCGGGCGCGATCGGCTTCGCGGGGCGCGAGGACGGACAGGTCAAGGTTCGCGGGACGCGGATCGAGCGGCACGCCGTGGAGGCCGCGGTGGAGAGCCGTCCCGGCGTCGGGCGGGCGTGCGTCCTGGCGGTGCCCGACGAGCGCACCGGCGACATCCTCGTGGCGTTCTGGACCGCCGCCCCGGATACGGACGCGCCGACGGTGCGGGAGCTGTTGGCGCACTGCGCGTCCAGGCTCGCCGCGCACGCCGTCCCCGAACATTTCGTCCAGGTCGCGGACATCCCGCTGACACCCCAGGGCAAGACCGACGAGACCGCCCTGCGCGCGCTGTTCGCACGCTCCGGGCCCGCCGGTCCCGGCGACGGCACCGCGGACCGGTCCGGCACCGGGGTGGAGCAGCAGATCGCCGCGCTATGGGCCGAGGTGCTGCGGCACGACGGCTTCGGGCCCGGCGACAGCTTCTTCTCCGCGGGCGGCAACTCGCGGCGGGTCGTGGAGCTGCACATGGGCCTGGAGAGACGGTGGCCGGGCGCGGTCCGGGTGGGGCAGCTCTTCGACCTGGTCACCGTACGGGACCAGGCGGAGGCCGTCGGCCGGGCGCTCGCCGCCGGGGGCGACGGGCCGGCCGGCGCGCCCGCGGCGTTCGAAGTATGAGCAGGCCAGGACCGAGCACCAGCCGCACAGGGGGAGAGCACATGACGAGCCGCCCGGCCCGGGACGACGACATCGCCGTCGTCGGCATCGGTCTGCGCTTCCCCGACGCGGACGACCTGGCGGAGTTCCGCGCCAACCTCCGCGCCGGCCGGGACTCCGTGGGCCCGCCGCCCGCGGCCCGCGCGGCGGCGACCGGGCTGGACCCCGCCGCGGACCACCTGCCCATGGGCCACCTCACGGACATCACCGGCTTCGACCACGCCTTCTTCGGCTTCTCCCGCCGCGAGGCGACCCTGATGGACCCGCAGCAGCGCCTGGCCCTGGTGCTCGCGCAGGAGGCGGTGGAGGACGCCGGGTACGCCCCGGCGGGCCTGCGGGAGCACGCGGTGGCCGTCGTCCTCAGCTCGGCCGTCTCCAGTTACGGCGCGCCCGCCGCCGAACCGGGCGCGCTCAGCTCTCTGGGCAACGTTTCCTTCGGGCTGCCCGCGCGCATCGCCCACGTCCTGGGACTGGCCGGGCCGTGCTACGCGATCGACACCGGCTGCAACAGCTCGCTGATCGCCGTCCACCACGCGAGCCGCGAACTGGCCGCCGGGGACGCCGAGTACGCCCTCGCGGGCGGCGTCAGCGTCCGCTGCGGCGCGCTGCCCGCGCGGGACGCCGCGGGGCTGGACGAGCTGGTGTCCCCGACCGGGCGCTGCCGTGCCTTCGACGCGGACGCCGACGGCACGGTGTCCGGCGAGGGCGGCGCGGTGCTGCTGCTCACCACACTGGGGCGCGCCCGCGCGGACGGCGCGCCCGTACACGCGGTGCTCCGCGGCAGCGCCGTCCTGCACAACGGGCGGGCCGCCGCCACCCTCAGCACCCCGAGCGCGGCGGCACAGGCCCGGGTGATCGCACGGGCCTGGCGCGCGGCCGGTGCCGATCCGGCCGACGCCGGCTTCCTGGAGGCACACGGGTCGGGCACCCGGCTGGGCGACGCGGTCGAACTGGAGGGGATGACCGCCGCGTTCGCGCCGCGCCGCGCGGGCGGGGGCGGCGGCGACGGGGGCGACGGGGACGACGGCGCCGTCGCCCGGCTCCCCCGGCTCCCGATCGGCTCGGTGAAGACGAACATCGGTCACCTGGATCACGCAGCCGGTATCGCGGGCCTGGTGAAGGCGGTGCTCAGCGTCCGGCACGGCGAGCTGTACCCGTCGCTGCACTTCACCCGCGCCACCGGCGGCGTCGATCTCGAAGCCGCCGGTCTGGAGGTGGTCACCGAAACGCGCCCGTGGCCGGACCGGGGACGGGACCGGCTCGCCGGGGTCAGCTCGTTCAGCCTGGTCGGCGTCAACGCCCACTGCGTGGTGCAGCAGCCGCCGTCCTGGGGTGAGCGGGACGCGGAGCCGGGGGCGGCCGACCGCGGCACGCCCACACTGGTCGCGGTCTCCGCCCGGAGCCGGGAGGCGCTGGCCACGCTGTGCGACCGCATGGTGAGCGCACTGCACGAGCGCCGTCCGCGCCTGGCCGACGTGACCCTGACCCTCAACAGCGGGCGCACCCACTACGAGCACCGCATCGCCGTACCGGCCCGGGACACCGAGGAGCTGGCCCGGCGGCTCGCCGAGCGGGCGGAGCGGCAGGCGGCGACGCCGTCCGCCGGGGGCCGGGCAGCGGGCGTCGCCGGGCCCGCGGCACCCCGGGTCGCGCTGCTGCTGTCGCCCGGCGCCCGGCCCGCGGGAGTGGAACCCGAGGCGCTGCCCGACGAGTTGGCGCCGCTGGCGCCGGACCACGGCTATCTCGCCGGGCAGTTGGCGGCGCACCGGGCGCTGGCGCGTTGCGGGGTGCGGATCGACGCCGTACTCAGCGGCGGGATATCGCGCTACCTTGCACGGCAGCTGCGCGGCGAGCTGACCCACCCCGGGCAACTGCCGCCGGACGCCGGGACGGCCGTACCGCCGGTCGATGCCGGGAAGCTGCGCGCGGTGGCCGACCGGCTGCTGTCGGACGGACCGGTGGTCTTCGTGGAGCCCGCCCCCGGCGGCGGGCTCGGCGCCCTGCTCGCCCCGCATCTGGCCGGGCGGGCGGACGCCGAGGTGCTGGTGGCCGACGCGGACAGCGGCCTGCTGGGGGTGCTCGGCGGCCTCTACGAACGCGGGCTGGACCTCGACTGGTCCGCGGTACCGGCGCTTTCCGTACAGGCGCACGGCGCGACGGCCCCGCCCGCGCGGCGGCTGCGGCTGCCGGGGCACCCGATGATCCCCACCCGGTGCTGGACGAGCCCGGCGCGGGCCCCGGAAGCGCCGCCCCCGGCTCCGGCACCACGCCTCCCGGACCGCGGGGCGTCCGGCGCCCCGGCGCACGGGGCGCCGCCCGGTGACGCGGCGGACTGGCTGCGTACCGTCTTCGCCGAGCTGCTGGGCGCCGAGGACGAGATCGCCGCCGACGCCGACTACTTCGCGCTGGGCGGCAACTCGATCATCGCCCTCCAGCTCGTCGAACGGGTCGAGGAGCGCTACGGGTTCCGCCCGAAGCTGCTGGACGTGTACGAGCACCCCACGGTCGCCGGCTTCGCGGGCCTGCTCACCGGGGCGACCGCCGCACCGGCGGGCCCGCCCGGCGCGCCACTGCCCCCGGTGGTGCCCCAGAACGCCCTGGTGATGTCCTTCGGCCAGGAGCGGATGTGGTTCCACCACCAGCTCGACGCGGACACCACGCTCTACAACCTGCCGATGGTCAGCCACGTCCGCGGCCCGCTCGACGTGGCCGCGGTGCGCGGCATGTGGGAGGGCCTGGCCGCCCGCCACGAAGTGCTGCGGTCCAACTTCGCCGAGGTGGACGGGGCGCCCGTGCTGCGCGTCCGTGAACGGCTCGGGGACTTCTTCCGGTACGCCGACGTGCGGGCCGCGCCCGACCCGGCCGCCGCGGCCCGGGAGCTGGTGCGCGAGGCGGCGGAACACCGCTTCGACCTCGCCGCGGACCCGCTGGTCCGGGTCCTGGTCGTCCGGCTGGCCGCGGAGGAGCACGTCATCCAGGTGACCATGCACCACTCCGTCAACGACGGCGGGTCGCCGAAGGTCTTCGCGCGGGAGCTGCCGGAGCTGTACGCGGCGTGCCGGGAGGGCCGCCCGCCACGCCTCGCGCCGCTCCCCGTCCAGTACCGCGACTACGCCCACTGGCAGCGCGAACTGCTGCGGTCCGCCGCCCTCGACGGCGAACTCGACTACTGGAAGCGGGTGCTGGACGACGCGCCCGCGCTGGAACTGCCGACGGACCATCCGCGCCCGGCGCGCAAGGACTTCGCGGGCGCGCTGCACACGTTCACCGTCCCGGCCGCGGACATGCGCGCCCTGCGGGACCTGGCGGCCCGCGAGTCGGTGACCCTGTTCGTGGTGCTGCTGTCCGCCCTGTACCTGCTGCTGGCCCGCCGCAGCGGGCAGCGCGACCTGGTCGTCGGCACCCCCACCACGGGCCGCAACCGGAGCGAGCTCCGGGACCTGATCGGCTTCTTCAACAGTACGGTCGCCCTGCGCGCCGACCTGTCCGGCGACCCGGCGCTGCGCGACGTGCTGCACGGCGTACGGGCCGTCGTCGCGGAGGCCATGGAGCACCAGGAGATCCCGTTCGACCGGGTGGTGCACGCGCTGGGCGGGGAGCGCGACCTCGGCCGCGCCCCGCTGTTCGACGTGTTCTACGTGCACCAGGACCTGCCGCCGGTCCAGCAGATGGAGGGCGCCTCGGTCGGGTACTTCGACGTGGACCACACCCCCGTCAACCGCTTCGGCGGGATGCCGGAGGGCACCGCGAAGTTCGACCTGACGCTGGTGACCTCGGACCGCGTGGGCGACGCGGCGATGGACGCCTGCCTGGAGTACAGCACCCAGCTGTTCACCGCCGGGACGGCGGCCGGCCTCGTCGAGGAGTACACGGCGCTGCTGCGCCGGCTGGCGGTGCCGGACGCGGGCGGCTGCCGGCTGTCCGCGCTGCTGGCCCCGGAGGTGCCCCTGGCGGCCGTACCGGCGCCGGTTCACGCGTTGCCGGTGCCCACGGACCGGCCGCGGCAGCCGGGCGGCCCGCCACCCACGCCGAGCGCCACGGTCGAGGAACCCTTGGACGCCGAACTGGCCGACGGGCTGGCCGCGTTCGCGGTGCGCCGCGGGAGCGGCGGCGCGGTCCCCGAGGGCGGTCTGCACCTCGCGCTGCTCACGGGCTGGATCGTCCTGCTGGCCTGGGTGAGCGGGCAGGACGAGGTGTCGCTGGGGACGCCCGGCGGTCCGCTGCTGGTCGGTCTGGGAGACGAGCCGGGGTTCGCCACACTGCTGGCCAGGGTCGGGGGCGCGGCGCCGTCCCCGGCCGCTGGCGGGCCGGGCCCGCTGGTGCGCTGCGACGGCCTCCGCCCGGCCGCCGGCACCACTCCTGCCGGAGCCGCCGAACTGGCCCTCTCCTGGCGCGCCGACGACAGCGGCACCGGCACGGTCCTGGTGCTGGCCTTCGCGCCCGGACTGTTCGACACCGCCACCGCCGCGGCACTGGCCGCCGGCCTCCGGCGGCTGCTCACCGGCCTGCTGGCCGCACCGGACCTCCCGGTCCACGACGTGGCACCCGAGTGCCTGGACGAGGACGAGAACCCGGCCTCCGGTACCGCCCCGTCCGCCCAGTCCGCCCCATCGGCCACCGGAACGAGGACCCCATGACCACGTCAGTTCCGCTGCCGCTGACCGCGGCCCAGCACGCCGTTCTGCTGGACGGCCGGGACCGGACGGCCGACTGCCTGGCGCAGTACCTCGTTGCCGGGGAGGCGGTACGGCCGGATGCGCTGCGCGAGGCCCTGCGCCGCACCGTGGCCGAGTGCGCGGCCCTGCGGGTGGTCTTCCGGTGGGAGGCGGACGGTCCGGTGCAGTGTCCCGTCCCGGACTCGGACCCGGACGCGGCGGCGGAGATTCCCGAGATCGACTTCCGTACGGAACCGGAAGACGGGGAAGCCGCGGTCACGGCATGGGCCGAGGCCGAACTCGCCCGCCCCCTGGACCCCTTCACCGGCGCGGCCCACCGCGTAGCCCTGTTCCTGCTGCCCGGCGGCCGGCTCGGCTGGTTCCAGCGCTTCCACCGGCTGGTCCTCGACGAGGCGGGGACGGCCGCGTTCGCCGCGCGGGTGGGCGAGCACTGCGCCGCCGTGGCCGCGGGCGGGACGGCGCCGCCGCTCCCCGCGGCCGGTCCGGCCGCCCGGATCGCCGAGGAGGACGCGTACCGGCGCTCGCCCGGCCGCGCGGCCGACCACCGGTACTGGCGCGGACTGCTGGCGGGCGTGCCCGGCCCGGTGCCGGCGGTGCGGCCCGTCCCGGACAGCACGCCGTCACCCGCCGCGGACCGGGCCGGCCACCTGGTACCGCTCGGCGCCGCGCCCGGCGACCTCGCGCGGGCCGCCCGGCGCAGCGGCGGCGGCCCGGCGGCCGTCCTGCTGGCCGCGCTGGCGGTGCACGTCCACCGCCGTACGGGCGCCCGCGACCTGGTGCTCGGCCACTGGACGGCGCCCGCGGGCCCCGGCGGCGCGGCCCTGGTCCCGGTACGGCTCACCGTCACCCCGGACCTCTGCTTCGGCCAGGTCGCCCAGCGGGCCGGTGCCGCGCTGCGCCGCGCCCGGCGGCACCGGTTCCTCGCCGACACCGACCTGCCGTGGAGCGCCCCGGCAGGCTACGGCGCGGTCGCCGCCTTCGAGCCGGCCACCGGGACCGCGGGCACGGTCGTGCGCACGTGGGGCGCGCCCGGCGAAGGGCTGTCGGTCCGCGCCCGGGAAACAGCCGACGGCGACTGGCGGTTGGAGGTACGGGAGGGCGCCGCGCCGGAGGACCGCGGAGCCGGGCACCGGCTGCCCCGGCTGCTGGCGCGGCTGCTGGCCGCGCCGGACGTCCCGGTCGGCCGGTTCGACCTCGCCACCCCGGACGAACTGCGCTTCCTCGAAACGGAGTGCAACGCCACCGCCCGGACCGTGCCGGACTCGACGGTGACCGCGGCGTTCGCGGCGGCCGTACGCCGTGCTCCCGACGCGGTGGCGGTACGCGGCCGGGACGGGACGCTCACCTACGCCGGCCTGCACACGCGCGCCACCCGGCTCGCCGGACGGCTCCGGCGGCAGGGCGTCGGCCCCGAGGACCTGGTGGCCGTCCTGCTGCCCCGTACGCCGGACATGGTCGTCGCCGTGTTCGGCGTGCTGCTGGCCGGTGCGGCGTACCTGCCCGTCGATCCCGCGTACCCGGCGGGCCGGATCGCCTTCCTGCTCGACGACGCGCGGCCCCGGGCCGTCCTGACCACCGGGGAACAGGCGGAACACCTGCCCGACGGCGCCCCGCCGGCCGTGTTCCTCGAAGCTCCCATGGCCGCCGCCTCCGACGACCCGCTCCCGGCCCCCTCCGTACGGCCCGGCAACGCCGCCTACGTCATCTACACGTCCGGCTCCACCGGACGGCCCAAGGGCGTGGCCGTCACCCACCGCGCCGTGCACCACTTCGCCCGCTGGTCCGCCGACGCGCTGGGGCCGGACGCCTTCACGCGGGTGCTCGGCGCGACCTCGCTCAGCTTCGACATGTCGGTGTTCGAGATCCTCGTCCCGCTGATGACCGGCGGCAGCGTGGAGCTGGCCGGCAGCCTGCTGTCCCTGCTCGACATGCCGGACTGGTCGGGGAGTCTGATCAACACCGTGCCGTCGGTCTACCGGAAGGTCATCGCGGCCGCGTGGGTGCGCGAACGCGCCGGCCACTACGTCTTCTGCGGCGAGCCGCTGAGCGCCGAGCTGGTCCGCGAAGTGCAGCGGCGCTCCCCCGGGGCGACGGTCCACAACATCTACGGCCCGACCGAGGTCACCGTCTACGCCACCTCCTGGCGCTGCCCGCCCCAGCAGCCCGGTGACACCACGCCGCCGCCCATCGGGAGGCCGGTCGCCAACCTCCGCTGCCATGTGCTGGACGCGGCGCTGCGGCCGGTGCCGGTGGGGCACACCGGCGAGCTGTACCTGGCCGGCGACTACCTGGCACGCGGCTACGCGGGCCGGCCGGGACCGACCGCGGAACGGTTCCTCGCGGACCCCTTCGGGCCGCCGGGCGGGCGGATGTACCGTACGGGCGACCTGGCCCGGTGGAACGCCGACGGGCAGCTGGAGTTCCTCGGCCGCACCGACCACCAGGTCAAGGTCCGCGGCCACCGCGTCGAACTGGGCGAGATCGAGGCCCGGCTGGCGGCGCTGCCCCAGGTGGCCGCCGCCGCGGTGGTGGCGACCGACGACGGCGAGGGCGACCGGCGGCTGACCGCGTTCGCGGTCGCGGCCGAGGGGCACCGGCCCGGTCCGGAGGCGGTGCGCGAACGGCTCGCCGCCGAGCTGCCCGCTCCCCTGGTTCCGGACCGGCTCGTCCTCGTGGACGCGCTGCCGCTGAACCCGAACGGCAAGACCGACCGGCCGGCCCTCCAGGCCCGCGCGGCGGCGCTGCCCGCAACCGGCGGCACCGGCGGTCCCGCGGCCCCCGCCACCGCCGTGGACACCCTGCGGCAGGTCTTCGCCCAGGTGCTGGGCCGGTCCGACATCGGCGCGCGGGACAGCTTCTTCGCCGTCGGCGGGGACAGCATCCGGTCGATCAAACTGGTCCGGCGGGCGCGCGAAGCGGGGTGGGTGATCTCGCCCGAGGACGTCTTCGAGCACAAGACCCCGGCGGGACTGGCCGAGGTGGCCGTCCCGTACGCGCCCCCGCCCCAGGAGACCGCCGTGGCGGCGCCCGGCTCCCCCGCCGTCCCGGAACCGCCGCGGGAACCGCTGGTCCGCCTCGACGCCCCGGAACGCGACTGGCTGGCACGGCGGTTCCCCACCGCCACGGAGGTGCTGCCGGTCACCCCGCTCCAGGAAGGGCTGCTCTTCCACGGCCGGTACGACCGGGACGGCGAGGACGCCTACGTCATGCAGATGACGCTGGACATGACCGGGGACCTCGATGTGGCGGCGCTGCGCCGGGCCTGTGACCTGCTGTGCCGGCGCCACCCCAACCTGCGGGCGGGCTTCGTGCAGCTGCCGTCCGGCCGCGCGGTCCAGATCGTCCCCGAACGCGGCCCGGACTTCGCGGAGGTGGACCTCGCCGGGCTGCCCGAGCCGGAGCAGCGGGCCGAGGCGGGCCGGATCGCCGAGGCCGGGCGGCGCACCCGCTTCGACCCCGCCGACCCGCCGCTGATCCGCTTCACCCTGCTGCGGCTGGGCGCGGACCGCTACCGGCTGCTCACCACCGCCCACCACATCCTGCTCGACGGCTGGTCCAACCAGCTGTTCCTGCCGGAGCTGTTCGCCCTCTACAGCACCCCGGAAGGGCTCCCCGCCCCCACCCCGTACCGCGACTACCTCGGCTGGCTGCACCGCCAGGACCGGCAGGCTTCGCTCCGTACGTGGTGCGAGGCGCTGGGCGCCGGGGGCGACGGGGTGCCACGGCCGACGCTGCTGGCCCCGCCGGGGGTGCACCGTACGTCGGTGTGGCCCACCCGGCTCGTGCACACGATGACGCGGGAGCGGTCCGACGCGGTCACGGAGTTCGCCGGGCGGCACGGCGTCACCGTCAACACGCTCCTCCAGTGCTGCTGGGGGCTGCTGCTCGCGGAGTGGACCGGACGCCCGGACGTGCTCTTCGGGACGATCGTCTCCGGGCGGTCGCCGGAAGTGCCCGGAGTGGAGACGATGGTCGGGTTCCTCATCAACACCCTGCCGGTCCGCATCCGGACCGCGCCGGGCGAGACGCTGGGCGCCCTGCTGCGGCGTGTCCAGCAGGAGCAGTCCCGGCTGCTGGCGCACCACCACGTGGGCCTGACCGAGATCCAGCGCGCGGTCGGCGCCGACGAGCTGTTCGACACGGCCTTCGTCTACGAGAACTTCCCGCCCGCCGGTGACCTGCGCGCGGCCCTGCCGGGGGTGGAGATCACGGCGGCCGCGAGCGAGACCGCCGGGCACTACCCGCTGTCGCTGATGGCGATCCCGCGCGACGGCCGGCTGGAGTTCAACTTCCTCTACCGGCCAGACGTCTTCACCCGCGAGGCCGTCGACCGGATGCTGGCCCGGCTGCTGCGGCTGGTCACCGCCTTCAGCACGGCGCCGGACACCCCGCTCGCCGCCCTCGACCTGCTCGACGCGGACGAGCACGCCACGGTGGCCGCCCACCGGGGCGGCGCCGCCACCGTGCCCCGGACCACCCTCACCGCACTGCTGGAAGCCCAGGCGGCCCGTACGCCGGACGCACCGGCCGTACGGTGGGCGGGCGGGGAGGACGGCCCCGGGACCGAGCTGAGCTACGCCGGCCTGCACGCCCGCGCCAACCGGACCGCCCGGGAACTGGTCGCGCGCGGCGCCGGGCCCGAGAGCCGCGTCGGGCTGCTGCTGCCCCGGTCGCCCGAACTGGCCGTGGCCCTGCTGGCGGTGCTCAAGGCGGGCGCCGCCGCCGTACCCCTCGACCCGGGCCACCCCGACGAGCGGCTGCGGCTGTTGCTGGACGACGCACGCCCGGTCCTCGTGGTCACCGACCGGGAGCACGCCGCGGCGGCCCCGCTCGACGGCATCGCGCGGCTGGTCCTCGACGACGCCGAGGCCGCCGGGGCGATCGCCGGACGGTCCGCCGGGCCACTGGACGACGCCGCGCGGACCGCCCCGCTGCTCCCCGGCCACCCCGCCTACCTCATCCACACCTCGGGAACCAGCGGCCGCCCCAAGGGGGTCGTGGTGCCGCACGGCGGGCTGCCCGGGGTGCTGCACAGCACCGTCCCGGCCATCGGCGCCGGGCCGGGACACCGCGTCCTGCAATTCGCCTCGCCCGGCTTCGACGCCGGACTGATGGACTTCTTCGAGGCGTTCACCAGCGGCGCGACCCTGGTGCTGGCGCCCGGGGACCGGCTGCGTCCGGGCCGCGCGCTGACGGACCTGGTCCACCGGGAGCGGATCACCGGCGTGTGCCTGCCGCCCTCCGTCCTGGCCGTCCTGACCCCCGGGGAGAGCCTGCCCCCGGGCACCGTGATCCGGTGCGGCGGCGAGGTGCTGCCCGCCGCCCTGGCCGCGCGCTGGGCGGCGCACCATCCGCTGGTCAACGCGTACGGCCCGACCGAGGCCACGGTCGTGGCGACGACCACCGCGGCCCTCCCGCCCGACGGCGGGGCACCCGTCGGCCGCCCGGTCGACGGCACCGTGGTCCACCTGCTCGACACCGCGCTGCGCCCCGTCGGCCCCGGCCGGCCGGGCGAGGTGTACCTGGGCGGGTCCGCACTGGCCCGGGGGTACCTCGGGCAGGCGGCGCTGACCGCCGAGCGGTTCGTCGCCGATCCGTTCGCGTCCGGCGGCCGGATGTACCGCACCGGCGACGTGGCCCGGTGGAACGCCGACGGGCAGCTGGAGTTCCTCGGCCGCACCGACCGGCAGGTCAAGATACGCGGCTTCCGCGTCGAACCGGGCGAGACCGAGGCCGCGCTGACCGCCCACCCCGCCGTCGCGGGCGCGGCGGTCCGGCCGTGGACCGGCGCCCCGGGGGACACCCGGCTCGTCGCCTACGTCGTCCCCGCACGGCACCACGGCGAGGCCGGCTCCCGCACCGCCACCGAGGCCGAACTCCTCCGGGAGTGGGAATCCCTCTACGCGGACCTGCGCACCGACGACCGCGCGGCGGAACGGCGCGAGCCCTTCGAGGCGGACTTCTCGGGCTGGCGGAGCACGTACGACGGCTCGCCCATCCCCGTCGAGGACATGCTGGAGTGGCGGGCGGCGACGATACGGCGCATCCGGGCGCTGCGGCCGTCCCGGGTCCTGGAGATCGGCGCCGGCAACGGCCTGATCCTGTCCGGCCTGGCTCCGCACTGCGACCGGTACGTGGCCACCGACTTCTCCCGCCCGGCGGTCGAGGGACTGCGGGCCGACCTCGCCCGCAGCCCGGAGCTGGCGGAGCGCACCGAGGTGCGGCACCAGGCGGCCCACGACTTCTCCGGCCTGGAGCCGGGCGCGTTCGACGTCGTGGTGCTCAACTCGGTGATCCAGTACTTCCCCTCGCGGGACTACCTGCTGCGGGTCGTCGACGGCGCCCGGGAGCTGCTGGCGCCGGGCGGGGCGCTGTTCCTCGGCGACGTCCGCGACGCCCGGCTGCGCGAGCGGCTGTTCACCGCCGCGGAACACCGCGCCGCGGCGCCCGCCGCCCCGGTCTCCGCGGTGCTGCTCGCCGCCGGGCGGCGCACGCTCCTCGATGAAGAGCTGGCCGTGGCGCCGGAGTTCTTCAGCACCCTGGACGGTTTCGGCGGAGCCGACATCCGTCTCAAGCCGGGCCGCCGCGACAACGAACTGACCCGCTACCGCTACGACGTGACGCTCCACAAGGACGCCGACGCCCGGGTGGTGCCGGTCGGCGATGCCACCCGGCTGCGGTGGGGCACCGACGTACGCACCCCGGAAGAGCTGGCGGCGCTGCTGCGCGCGGCGGCCCCGGTGCCCGTACGGGTGTGCGGCATCCCGGACGCCCGGCTCGCCGCCGACACGGCGCTCCGGAACGCCCTGCTGGCCGCGCCGCCGGGCAGCCGGGTCGGCGCGCTCGGCAGCCGGTCCGACGCGCTCGGCGATCCGCCGGCCGCGCCCGGCGTCCACCCGGAGTACCTGGCCGGCCTGGGCCCGGAACTCGGCCGCCGCGTGCTGGCGACACCGTCCGCCGTCGCGGGCGAGTTCGACGTGGTGCTGGTGCCGGGCGACGCCGAACGGTTCCGCGACGTCCACCTCCCCGGCCAGGACACCGGCCAGGACACCGTCCACGACCCGGCCGCCGCGGCCGGTCTCGCCCGGCTGCCGGGCACCCTGCTGGACGCCCTGCGCGGCACACTGCCGGAGTACGCCGTGCCCGCCACCGTCGTCGTACTGCCCGCGCTGCCCCGTACCCCCAACGGCAAGACCGACCACGCGGCGCTGCCCGACCCGGACCTCTCCGCCGGCACCGCCGGGCGGGAGCCGCGCACCGCGCGGGAACGCCGGCTGTGTGCGGTGTTCGCAGAAACCCTCGGCCTGCCGTCGGTCGGCATCGACGACAACTTCTTCGAGCTGGGCGGGCATTCGCTGCTCGCCACCCGGCTGGCCCGGCGGCTGGAGACGGCCGGCGCCGGTCGGGTGGACACCTCGGTGGTGTACGCCGCGCCGACCGTGGCCGCGCTCGCCGAACGCCTCGGTACGGACGAACAGCGGCCGTTGGCCTTCGACACCCTGCTTCCGCTGCGCCCGGTCCGTGCGCCGGGCGGCACCGGCGACGGCCCGCCGCCGCTGTTCTGCGTGCACCCGGCGGGTGGCGTCGGCTGGATGTACGCCGCCCTGCTGCGGCACCTGGGCTCCGAGCGCCCGCTGTACGCGTTGCAGTGCCGCGGCCTGGACGGCGAGGCGCAACTCCCGCGCTCCGTCGAGGAGATGGCCGCCGACTACCTCGCCGAGATCCGCACGGTGGCCCCCACCGGGCCGTACGACCTGCTCGGCTGGTCGTACGGCGGGATGGTCGCCCACGCCATGGCGACCGCCCTTCAGGAACAGGGCGAGACGGTCCGCCTGCTGGCGCTGCTCGACGCGTATGTGCCGGCCGATGTCCCCGGGCTGCCGCCGGCCGAGGCGTTCGGCGGCGAACGCGCGCTGTACGGCGCGCTGCTGGACTACGCCGGGCTGCCCGCCGGTACGGAGGGCCCCGGCGCGTGGTCGGATTCCGGCGAGCTGACCCCGGAACGGTTCCTGGAGATCGTCCGGACCACCGACAACCCGCTCTCCGGCATCCGCCCGGAACAGCTGCTCGCCATGGGGGCGGTCTACCGCAACAACATCGCCCTCGCCGCGGCCTTCCGCCCCGGGAAGTTCGCCGGCGACCTGCTGTTCGTCGCCGCCCGCCGGGAGGTGCCGGACCCCGCCCCCGCGCTCTCCCCCGACCTGTGGGCCCCGTACGTCACCGAAGGCCGCGTCACGGTGCACCACAGCGACTTCGCCCACCCCGACCTGGGCAGTCCCGCCGCGCTCGCCGAGATCGGCCGGGTGCTGGCCGCCGAGCTGCGCACGCTCGACGCGCGGCCCCCGCACGAGAGGAACCGCACACCATGACCGACGGGACGGACGGCGCCACGGACCGCGCGGACGGTGCGGCAACCCGCCCGCGCGGCGCGGCAGTCGGGCGGTGGCCGCTGACCGCGGCCCAGTCCGGCATCTGGTTCGGCCATGAACTCGACCCCACCGGGCGGCGCTACAACGTGGGGCAGTACGTCCGGCTGCACGGTCCGCTCGACGAGGACCTCTTCGAACGGGCGCTGCGCTCGGTCATGGCCGCCAGCGAGTCGCTGCGAGTGCGCTTCGAGCGGACGCCGGAGGGCATCGTCCAGCTCGCCGACCCGGCCGCCGGCCGGCCGCCGCACCGGACGGACGTCAGCGGCCATCCCGACCCGGCCGCCGCGGCCCAGCAGTACATCGCCGCCGCCTACGAGGTCCCGTACGACCTCACCGCCGCCCCGCCCTTCGACCACCACCTGATCAGGACGGGCACGGCGGAGTACCTGTGGTGCGTCAAGATGCACCACCTGCTGATCGACGGCGTGTCCATCGCGGCCCTGATCCGCCGCGTCGCCACCGCCTACACGGCGCTGCGCGCCGGTGAGCCGCTGCCCGGCGGCCGGTTCGATTCGCTGGACACGCTCGTCGACGAGGACCGCGCGTACCGCCGGTCGGCGCGGTTCCGCGAGGACGCCGCGTTCTGGGCGGAGCGGCTGGCCGGCGCCGGCGAGGCGCCGCAGTTCTCCGCCGGTCCGGTCTCCCCGGACGCGGCGGAGCACCTGCGGTGCAGCGCGCGGCTGGAGCGCGGGCGCTGGGCGCGGGTACGGGAGCGGGCCGAGGAGTGGGGGGAGCGCTGGCCGTCGGTCTTCTCGGCGGCGGTCGCCCTGGCACTGCACGCCGACACCGGGCACCGCGACATCGTGCTCGGCCTGGCGGTGCCGGCCCGCAACGGCCGCCTGCGCCGGGAGACCCTGGGCACGGTCTCCAACGTGCTGCCGCTGCGCGTGCACGTCGATCCGGCGGCGTCCGTGGAAAGCCTGGTACGGGCCGTCGCCGCGGAGACCCGGGAGATCCTGCGCCACCAGCGCTACCGCCTGGAGGACATGCTCCGCGACGCCGACGCCCTCCTCGACGAGCACCGGGTCATCGGGCCCCGGCTCAACATGATGTCGATGGACCGGGACCTGGACTTCGGCGGGATCCCGGCCACCGTGCACGAGATCTCGCCGGGCCTGACCGACGGTTTCACCGTGGGCGTCTACCACAACGGCGAACCGGACCTGCGCGTGGACGTGGACGCGGGCGGGCGCCGCTACGGCCCGGACGACGCGCAGGCCCAGCTGGGGCGGCTGCTGGAACTGGCGGCGGCGGTGGCGGAGTGCCCGGACGGCACCAGGGTCGGCGCGCTGCGCACCGGCCCTCCGGGCGCCGGGGAGGTATCCGCCGCCCCGCGCCCGGCCACCGCCTCCGGCACCCTCGTCGGTCTCGTGGCCCGGCAGATCGCCGCCAGGCCCGGCGCGACGGCGGTGGTCTGCGGGGAGCGGCGGCTGACCTACGCCGCGCTCGACGCCCGCGCGGAGCGGCTGGCCCGCGCCCTGAGCGCCCGGGGCGCGGGGCCCGGCCGGCTGGTGGCGGTGGCGCTGCCCCGCTCGACGGACCTGGTGGTGGCCCTCCTGGCCGTCCTGCGGACCGGCGCCGCCTACCTTCCCCTCGACCCCGCGTCCCCGCCGGACCGGCTGACCGCGACGCTGGCCGACGCGGCGCCGGCCCTGCTGATCGCCGAGCCGCACCCGGGCGCGCCGGACACGCACGGCGTGCCGGTGGTCCGGCCGGACGCCGAAGCCCCGGCGGACGGCGGGGACTCCGGCGCCCGGCAGCTGCCCCGCCCGGCCGACCCCGCCTACGTCATCTACACCTCCGGCTCGACCGGCCGCCCCAAGGGCGTGCTGGTCACCCACCACAACGTGGTCCGCCTCCTCACCCACAGCACCGCCCGGTTCGGCTTCGACCACACGGACACCTGGACGCTCTTCCACTCCTACGCCTTCGACTTCTCGGTCTGGGAGATCTGGGGCGCCCTGGCGCACGGCGCCCGGCTGGTGGTGGTGCCCGAGGACGTCACCCGCTCGCCCGCCGAGTTCCTGGACCTGCTGGTGGCCGAGCGGGTGACCGTGCTCAACCAGACGCCGTCGGCGTTCACCCAGCTCGCCGAGGCCGACGCGGCGCGCCCGGAGGTGGGCGCCCGGCTGCGGCTGCGCCACGTCGTCTTCGGCGGTGAGCCGCTGGAGCCCTGGCGGCTGGCCGGCTGGTACACCCGGCACGCGGACGACGCGCCCCGCCTGGTCAACATGTACGGCATCACCGAGACCACCGTCCACGTCACCGACGGGCCGCTGGACTCCCCGGCGGCCACCGGCACCCTCGCCGGCATCGGCAGGCCGCTGCCCGACCTGCGCGTACACCTGCTGGACGCCGCGCTGCGGCCGGTCCCGCCGGGCGTCCCGGCCGAGATGTACGTCGCCGGGCCCGGTGTCGCCCTCGGCTATCTGCACCGCCCCGGGCTCACCGCCCAGCGGTTCGTCGCCGACCCGTCCGGCCCGCCCGGCAGCCGGATGTACCGCAGCGGTGACCTGGCGCGCCGCCGGGCCGACGGGAGCCTGGAACACCTCGGGCGCGCCGACCGGCAGGTGAAGATCCGCGGGTTCCGCATCGAGCCGGGCGAGATCGAGGCCCGGCTGGCGGAGCTGCCCGGCGTCGCGGACGCCGCCGTCCTCGCCACGGCGTACGGTCCGGGCGACCGCCGCCTCGTCGCCTACCTGGTGGCGGACGGCGCCCCGCCGGACCCGGACGAGGTGGCGAAGCGGGCGGCGCGGGTGCTGCCCGGCCATATGGTGCCGTCCGCGTTCGTCGTGGTGGACGCGTTCCCGCTGTCCGTCAACGGCAAGCTGGACGAGCGTGCGCTGCGCGCCCTGCACCCGGCATCGGACGGGAGGGGCGCCAAGGGGACGGGACCGGGCGCGGGCCCGGGTACGGGTTCCGGCCGGGCGCCGTCGGGTGAGCTGGAGACGGCCGTGCACCGGCTGTTCGGCGAGGTGCTGGGCGCGGTGCCGGACACCGCGGCCGGCGCGGACACCAGCGCGGACGACGCGCCGGCGGAGTCCGCACCCCGGCCCGTCGCCCCGCCGTCCTTGCCGTCCTTGCCGTCCTTCGGTGTCGACGCGAACTTCTTCACGCTCGGCGGCGACTCGCTGCTGGCCAACCGGCTCGTCATGCGGCTGTGCGCGGAACTGCCCGCCACGCTCTCGGTACGCGACCTCTTCCGGCATCCGACGGTCGCGGGGGTGGCGGCGCTGATCGGCGGCGCACCGGGCGGTTCCCGGGAGGCGGCACCGGCCCGCCCGGCCGCCGGCCCGCGCCCGGCGCGGATTCCCGCCTCGTACGCCCAGCGCAGCCTGTGGTTCCTGCACCGGCTGGGCGGCCAGGAGTCGACGTACCACATCCCGCTCGCCACCCGGCTCTCCGGACCGCTGGACACCGCGGCGCTCCGAGCCGCCGTCACCGATGTGCAGAACCGCCACGAGAGTCTGCGCACCGTCTTCCCGGACACCGACGGCGAGCCCTGCCAGCACGTTCTGGAAGCCCCCGACGCTCCCTTCACCGTCCTGCCGACGACGGAGGAGGGTCTGCCCGCCGCCCTGTCGGCGCAGGCCCGCGCGCCCTTCGACCTGGAGCGTCACGTTCCATGGCGGGCAACGCTGTTCACCCTGGCCCCCGACGCCCACGTCCTGCTCCTCGTCGTCCACCACATAGCCGCCGACGAACACGCGCTGCGCCCCCTGCTCCGCGATCTGGCCGCCGCCTATCAGGCACGCTCGGCCGGGCGCGCCCCGGCACTGCCGCCCCTGCCCTTGCAGTACGCCGACTTCACACTGTGGCAGCGCGACGCACTGGGCGGCGAGGACGACCCGGACAGCACCCTGTCGGCCGAACTGGCGCACTGGCGAACGGCGTTGCACGACTCACCGGTGCACCTCCCACTCCCGGCGGACCACCCTCTGCCCCCGGTGCCCGCCCACCCCGGCGACACGGTGAGCTTCACGCTGGACGCCGCACTCGGCACCCGTCTGGCCCGGCTCGCCGCGGACCGCGGGGCCACGACGTTCATGGCCCTGCACGCGGCCGTGGCGTGCCTGCTCGGCAGGCTGGGCGCGGGGACGGACATCCCCGTCGGCACGGTCACGGCCGGCCGTACCGAGCCGGTGCTCGACGACCTGGTCGGCTTCTTCGCGCAGACCCTGGTCCTGCGTACCGACCTGTCCGGCGGCCCCGGCTTCGCCGCCGTCCTCGACCGCGTCCGGGACACCGACATCCGGGCGTTCGCGCACCAGGCGCCGTTCGACCGGGTGGTGGAGGCGGTCAACCCGCCCCGCGCCCTGGGCCGGCACCCGCTCTTCCAGGTCATGATCACGATGCACGGGCGGCAGCGGACCGCGCTGCGGCTGCCCGGCCTCGACTGCTCGCCGCTCCCCCTGGACCGGGCGATGGCGAAGTTCGCGCTGCTCTTCGAGTTCACGGAGTGCGGTGACGGCCGTATCGAGGGCGTCCTCGAATACGCCGCCGACGCCTTCCGCCGGGAGACGGCCGAGCTGATCGTGGGCGCGCTGCACCGGCTGGTGCGGGGTGTCCTGGACGCGCCGGAACGGCCGTACGAGGCGATCCGCGTGCTGGAGCCGGAGGAGGAAGGGCGGTTGGGGCTGCCGAGCCGGGCCTCTGCCCCGGCCCTGGCGCCGGGCGCTCCGGTTCCGGGCGCTCCGGTGGCGCCCGCGTCGCCGGTGGCGTCGCCGGACGCGTCGTCGGCCGTCGAGGACCTGCTCACGTCCCTCTTCCGCTCGGTCCTGGGCAGGGCGGAGATCGATCCCGACGTCGGCTTCTTCCAGCTCGGCGGCGACAGCATCCTCGCCGTCCAGCTGGTCACCCGGGCCCGCGCCGGCGGCGTACTGATCAGTCCCAGGGACGTGTTCACCCACCAGAGCGTGCGCGCCCTCGCCACGGCGGCCGGCCGATCCGTTCCCGCCGCCGTACCGGACGGCACCGCGCACCAGGCCCTCGGCGAACTGCCGGCCACCCCGATCATGGACTGGCTCGCCTCGCTCGGCGGCCCGGTGGACGGCTTCGCGCAGTCCGTGGTGTGCCGACTGCCCCGTACGGCCACGATCGACACTCTGCGAGCCGCGCTGCAACAACTGCTGGACCACCACGACGCGTTGCGGATGCGGTGGAGCGGCCCGGCGGAGACACCGTGGCGCTTCACGGTCCCGCCGCCGGGTACCGTACGCGCGGACGCCGTCCTGCACCGCGTCTCCCTCGCCCGCGAGGGCATTACCGACCGGGCCGGCCTGGACCGGCTGATCGACGAGCAGCGCCGCGAGGCGCGCAGGCGCCTGGCCCCGGCATCCGGCGTGCTGCTGCGGGCCGTCTGGTTCGACGCGGACACACCGGATCAGGGGCGGCTGCTGCTGGTCGTGCACCACTTCGCGGTGGACGGCGTCTCCTGGCGCATCCTGCTGCCCGACCTGGCGGCGGCGCACACCGCGGCCGTACGCGGCGGGCGGGCCGAACTGCCGCCTGTGCCCGTGCCGTTCCGGACCTGGGCACTGGCCCTGCGGGCGGCGGCCGAGGCGCCGAGCCTCCAGGCCGAGGCGGAGTGGTGGCGGGCTCTGGCCGCCCGCGCAGGCGGTCCGGTCGGCAGCCGTCCGCTCGACCCGGCTCGGGACACCGTCGCCGCCACCGAGACGCTCAGCACGACGCTCGGCCCCGACGAGACCGCACCGCTGCTCGCCGAGGTGCCGGACGCCTTCCGCACCACGACCCGCGACGTGCTGCTGGCCGCGCTGTCCGTGGCGCTGCACCGGTGGCCGGGCAACGCCTCGGGCGGCCCGGTGCTGGTCGACATCGAGGGCCACGGCCGGGACGTCGATCTGGGCGAACTGTCGGGAGGGGGTGGGGCGTTCACCCGGGACGGGGTGACCGTCCCGGACGGGTCGGCCGCCCTGGACGTACCGTCCGGCCTGGACGTCTCGCGGACGGTCGGCTGGTTCACCGTGCTGTATCCGGTGCTACTGGACGCCCGTGTCGAGGACTGGGACGCGATGCGCACGGACGGCGCCGGGCTCGCCCACGCCGCCCGGCACGTCACCGAGCAGCTGCGCGCCGTGCCCCACCGCGGCGCGGGCCACGGCCTGCTCCGCCGACCCGGAGGACGGCTCGACGGCATCACCCCCGCCGCCATCGCCTTCAACTACCTGGGCCGCTTCGACACCCAGGAGCCGGGCGACTGGGAGCTGGAGCCGGGCAGCTTCCGCGGCGAGGCGGACCCCGCGCTGCCGGTCGCGCACGCGCTCTCCGTCGACATCTTCGTCGAACAGAGCCCGGACGGCCCGCGGATGCGCGCGGTGTGGACCTGGCCGGACGGCGTGCTGGACGCCGACGCGGTCGGCACGCTGGCCGACTCCTGGCACACCGTCCTGGCCGCGTTCGTACGCCACTTCGTACGCCACCGCGGCGCACCGGCCGGTGCGGTCCCGCGGACGCCGTCGGACTTCCCGCTGGTCCGCGTGGACACCGCCCGGCTGGCCGCCCTGGAAGCCATCCACGGCGGACTCGCCGACCTGCTGCCGCTCTCCCCGCTCCAGACGGGGCTGCTGTTCCACACGCTGTACGGCACGGAAGCGGCGCCCAGCGCGGAAGCCACCGGCTCCCCGTCCCCCGACTCCCCGGGCTCCCACCCCGACCCCTACCTCGTCCAACTCACCCTCGACCTGACCGGCCCCCTCGTCCCCGACCGACTGCGCACCGCCGCCGAGGCCCTGCTACGGCGGCACCCCCACCTCGGCGGCGCCTTCCTGACCGACGCCGGGGCACACCAGCCCATGCTGGCCGTACCGTCCACCGTCGAGGTGCCGTGGCGCACCCTCGACCTCACACCCGCCCCCGAATCGCGGCGGGAAGAGCGGGCCACGGAGCTGATCCGCGAGGACCGCCGCCCCTTCGCCCCGGACGTCCCACCGCTCCTGCGCTTCAGCCTGCTGCGGCTGGCCGAGGACCACTGGCGGCTCGTCTTCACCCACCACCACGTACTGCTCGACGGCTGGTCGGTGCCCCTCGTCCTGAAGGAACTCTTCGCCCTGTACGACGGCACCGCGCTCCCGCCGGCTCCCCCGTACAGCGCGTACCTGCGCCTGCTGGCCCAACGGGACACCGAAGCCGCCCGTGCGGCCTGGCGCACGGCGCTCACGGACAGCACCCCGACCCACGTGGGGCAAACCGGGCCGGCCGACCGGACCGGCCGGAACGACCGGACCGGCCGGAACGACCGGGACAGCTGGGCCGAGCCCGCCGAATGCCACACGTTCGTCCTGCCCGAGGCGATGACCACAGCCCTGACGGCGCGGGCGGCCGAGTGGCGCGTCACCCTCAACACCGTCGTCCAGACCGCCTGGGCCCTGCTGCTCGCCCACCTGACCGGGCGGGACGACATCGTCTTCGGCATCACCGTCGCCGACCGCCCGGCCACCCTGCCGGACGCGGAGCGGCTGGTCGGACTGCTCCTGAACACCGTTCCGCTACGGGTACGGCTGCGCCCCGGCATCCCGCTGCCCGACCTCGCCCGGCGCGTCCAGCAGGACCGCGCGGCCCTGTGGGACCACGACCACCTGGGACTCGCGGCCATCGAGGAAGCGGCGGGCACCGGCTCCCTCTTCGACACGGCCGTGGCCTTCGAGAACTACCCCCTCGACGCGGACGAACTGGCCGCACCCGCCGCCGGCATCCGGGTCGGCGCCATCGACGTACACGACGGTACGCACTACCCGCTGGCCCTCGTGGCGCTCCCCCGCGACAGCCGGCTCACCTTCCGGCTCACCGTCCGCCCCGCCGCGCTCGCCTGGTGCGGCGGCGCCGACACACTCCGGGAAACGTTGTTGGCCGCCTGCGCGGCGCTGGCCGGACAGGGCGACGACCGCCCCGTCGGCCGCGTCCGGCTGCTGCCCCCGGCCCTGGAGTCGGACGCCCTCCGCCTCGGTACCGGAGCCCCCGCCCAACAGCCGCGGTACAGCGAAGGGATGGCCCCCGCGCCGGACAACGCATCCCTCGCCACCGCCTTCGAAGCCGTGGCCGCGGCGCATCCGGACCGGGTGGCGCTCTGGTACGAGGGCCGGCAGATCAGCTATGGCACCCTCGACCGCCGGGCCGACCGGCTGGCCCGGCACCTCGCCCGCGAAGCCGTCGGCCCCGGCACTCCCGTGGGCGTCGCACTCCGCCGCTCACCCGAAGTGGCCGTCGTCTTCCTGGCCCTGGCCAAACTGGGCGCCGTCTGCGTACCGCTGCACAGCAGCTTCCCCGCCGAACGCGTCCGCTGGATCCTCGACCACACCGGCACCACGCTCGTCCTGGACGACGACGGTCTCGCAACCCGAGAAGCCCGAGCACGCGCGGAGAGCCCGGCCAACCTCCGCGCCCCCGCCCCCACGGCCTCCCGGGACTTGCCCCCGGACCTGACCGCCTGCGTGATGTTCACTTCCGGCTCCTCGGGCGTGCCGAAGGGCGTCGAGGTCACCCACCGCAACATCCTGGCGCGCGCGGGCGACCCGGCGTGGCAGGGCCCCGAACACGACCGGGTGCTCTTCCACTCCCCCTACTCCTGGGACACCACCGTCTACGAGCTGTGGATGCCGCTGCTCACCGGGCGCCGGGTGGTGGTGGCACCGCCGGGCGACCTGGAACCCGGGGACTACCAGCGGGTGATCGCGGCGGGCGGTGTCACCGCGGCCTGGCTGACCGCGGGCCTCTTCGACGTCCTCACCGACCAGGACCCCGGGGCGCTGCGCGGCCTGCGCCGGGTCTCCACCGGCGGTGACGTCGTCCCGCCGGACGCCGTCCGCCGCGCCCGCCGAGCCGCCCCGCACCTGCACGTGGCGAACCTCTACGGCCCGGTGGAAAACACCACGTTCTCCCTCGGGTACGACATCCCCCAACAGGACCCAGGCTCGGCCGGCCTCACGCCCCTGCCCATCGGCCACCCCCTGACCGGCACCCGGGTCCGCCTGCTCGACACCGCCCTGCGCCCCGTACCCACCGGCGTACCGGGCGAGATCTACCTGGCCGGCGCGGGCCTCGCCAACGGTTACCACCGCGCCCCGGCACGTACCGCGGAACGCTTCGTCGCGGACCCGTACGGCCCGCCCGGCAGCCGGATGTACCGCACCGGCGACCTGGGACGGTGGGACACCGCGGGCCGGCTGTGCTTCCTGGGCCGCCAGGACCGCCAGGTCAAGATCAACGGGTTCCGGATCGAACCCGGCGAGGTCGAGGCGGCACTGCGCCGCGACCCTGAGGTGACCGGCGCCGTGGTGACCGTCCGCGGCACCGGCGCGACGGGCCGCGCCCTGATCGCCTACGTCACCCTCACCGGCCGCCCCGGCACCGACGGCCCCGCCACCGACCACCTCGGCACCGGCCACCTTGACACCGACCGTCTCGACACCACCGCCCTGCGCTCCCGTCTGGCCGCCCGGCTCCCCGGCCACCTCGTGCCCGCGGCCGTCGTCCCCCTCCCGGCCCTGCCCCTCGGCACCAACGGCAAGATCGACCTGGCCGCGCTCCCCGCGCCCCGTACCGCGCCACCCGCCGAACCACGCACCCCCCGCCAGGAAGTCCTCACCTCCCTCTTCCGCGAAGTCCTGAACCCGGACACGGCGGTCGGTGTCACGGACAACTTCTTCACCCTGGGCGGAAACTCACTCTCCGCCGTCCAGCTCACCGGCCGTATCCGCGCCGCCCTCCACCACCCGCTCTCCCTGCGCGACCTCTTCGAGGCCCCCACGGTCCTCGCCCTCGAAGAACTCCTCACCCGAACCACACCCGGAGCCCCAGCCCCCACACTCCCCAGAGCGGCCGCCGCGTCCTCGTCCCCCCGCCCCACCCCCATCCCCCTCGCCCCACCCCAAGCCCGCCTCTGGACCGTCAACTACCTCGGCGACGGCCGCCCCGACTACATCAGCGCCCTCCGTTTCACCATCGAAGGCCCGCTCGACACCGACGCACTCCAAGCGGCTCTCGCCGACCTCACCACCCGCCACGAAATCCTCCGCACCGTCCTGCCCTACGGCGACAACGGCCCGGAACAACGCATCCTCCCCGCCGAGTCCGCCCCTCCGGACTTCCGCACCACCGATCTCGCTGCGGGCGCAGACCTGGACTCGGCGGTCTCCGCCGAACTGGCCACCCCTTTCGACCTCCAACGCCACCTCCCCCTCCGAGCCCGCCTGTACCGCCACGGCGTGCAGCGGCACACGCTCCTCCTGGCCATCCACCACGTCGCCTTCGACGGCCACTCGGCCGCCCCCCTCCACCGCGACCTGGCCACCGCCTACACGGCCCGCGCCGCAGGCCACCCACCCACCTGGCCCGCCCCCGCCCCCCAATACGCCGACTACACCCTCACCCTCCCGGCACCCTCCATCACCCCCGACACCCCAGCAGCCCACTACTGGACCAAGGAACTGGCAAATCTCCCAACCCCCCTACCCCTCCCCCGGGCCCACCCCCAACCCCACCCCACACCGAACGGCTCCACTCCCCCCACCACACTCCCCATAACCATCGCCCCCCACCTGCACACCGCCCTGGAGACCGTGGCCAGACAGTGCGCGGCCACCACCTACATGGCCGTACACGCAGCCTTCGCAGCCGCCCTCACCGCCGCGGGCGCAGGCCACGACATCCCGGTCGGCGTCCCCCTCAGCGGCCGGGACACACCCGGCCTCGACAACCTCATCGGCTGCCTGATCAACACCGTCGTCCTCCGCACCCGCACCTCCGGCAACCCCACCCCCCGCGACCTCATCACCCAAGTACGCGACCGCCTACTGGCCGCCCACGCACACCAATCCCTCCCCTTCGACCACCTCGTCACCCTCCTCAACCCACCCCGCTCCTCCCACCACCCCCTCTTCCAAGCAGCCCTGACCTACCTCCACCACCCGCCCAGCACCGAAACCCCCCACTGGCCGACCCCCCTGACCGTCCAACTGGCCCCGATCCACCGCCCCCACACCGAACTGGACCTCCTCCTGGAACTCCACGAACACCGCACCCCCAACAACAAGCCCGCCGGCATAACCGGCCACCTAATCCACCCCACCCACCTCTTCACCCCCCAAACCACCACCCACCTCCTCACCCACCTCACCACAGCCCTCACAGCAATTCCCCATTTGGATGCGCCGTTCCCCCTCCCCGAAGGCGCCCGCTCGACGGCGTGACCGGGCGGGCGTCGCTGGTGCCGGTCAGGCAGGAGCTGCCGACGAGCAGGGCCTCGCCCTCCTGCGGCGCGGGGGGTACGACGAGTGACTGCGGCACGAGGCGCCGGGCGTGGCGGCGTCGGGGTGTGACGTTTCGGCGCACGTCGGCGATGCCGCGCCGCATGGTGGTGCGGAGCCACTTCCCGACGGGCCGTTCGATGATGCGGTGGATGAGCCAGGCGGCGACCAGCATCAGCACGGTCACCGAAGCCACCAGGACCGGGGCGGGGAACCGGTTGCGGAAGTGATGGATGAGCGTCATCCCGATGTTCATGTGGATGAGGTAGAGCGGGTACGTAAGCGCCCCAGCGGTGGTGAGCCACTTCCACTGGATACGGTCGAAATGACCGAGCGCGATGGCACCGACGAGGGCGAAGCCGACGACGATGATGAGGCGTGCGGGCCAGGAAGGCAGCGCCTCGGCGGCGGCCTTGCCGAGGTTGATGGCCAGGCGGTAGTCGATATAACGCTGGGCGAGCAGCAGTTGCAGCACCACGATCGCCCACAGGATCGCGTTGGTCCGGTAGCGGCGCATCAGATAGAAGGCGATGCCCGCGATGAAGAACGGCGCGTACTGCGGCATCGCGAACGCGGTGAGCAGAGGCGTCCCCAGAACCGGTGCCAGGGCGGCGGCGGCCGTCCACACCCCGCACAGGATCAGACAGTTGCGGTAGGTGACGCCGAACAGCATGACCACGACCACGATCAGGTAGAACTTGAGCTCCACGAAGAGCGTCCAGTACACCGGATCGATGTCGGGAGTGTTGTTGCCACCCTGCAGCATGGTCAGGTTGGTGATCACGTGGTCCCAGCCCCGCAGGGAGGCGACCTCCGGCCATGCCTTCACCACCACCGCGGTGAGCAGGATGGCGGCCCAGTAGGCGGGGAACAGGCGGGTCAGCCGGGAGACGGCGAATTCGCCCACTGTACGGCCCCACACGCTCATGCAGATGACGAAGCCGCTGATCAGGAAGAAGACCTCCACCCCGAGCCACCCGTACTGGGCCGCCTTGTGAGCGGTCGGGAAGATCGTCCCCGTTGCGTGGCCCCAAGGCCGGGCGAGGGCGATGTAGTGGTAGAAGACCACCATCAGCGCGGCCAGCAGTCGCAGTCCGTCGAGTGCGGCAAGTCTGTTTCCCGAGCGGCGCTCGCTCATGTTGTTCCCCCAAGCGCCCTGGTCAGGAACGCTTCTGGTTCGAAGGATCCACAGGCTGGACAAGCCCTGCGAGTAGGTGGGTGGTACGCCGCTCCGGCATGACGGGCAGGAGAGCAGTGGTCCTGCGCGGAGTCGGCGTCACCACCTCCGGGATCACGAGCCTCTGGCCGGCGACCCGCGTGTGGCCGGACCCGGCGCCCTTCGGCACCGGACCCGGCCGGAAAAATCCGCCCTGGCGATGAGCTCAGGCGAACTGCAGCACCGTCTTCCAGGTGACGCCGCCGTAAAGGTCGTCCGAGGCAGCACCGACACCGCCCTGCCCGTCCCCCTTGTAGAGGTGCAGGGTGCCGTCAGCCCAGACGGCCATGAGGTCGGCGATGCCGTCCCCTGTGAAGTCGCCGGCGGTCAGCCGGCGGGTCGTGGCCCACGTAGTACCCCAGAACGGGATCGGTACCTGTGCACCGACCTGGCCGGTGCCGTCCCCCGGGTAGTAGTGCAGGGTGCCGTCGTACCAGACCGCCATCAGGTCGGCGATCCCGTCGCCGTTGAAGTCACCGCCCGGCAGCAGCTTCACCGTGCCCCAAGTGTCACCGCCCGCCTTGACCGGCGTCTGTCGCTCCAACTGCCCGTCCCCTCTGCCCGGGTACAGGTGCAGGGTGCCGTCGTACCAGACCGCCATCAGGTCGGCGATCCCGTCGCCGTCGTAGTCGCCGGCGGTCAGCTGCTTCGTCGTGGCCCAGGTGTTACCGCCCTCGGTAACGGCAGTGCTCAGGCCGAAGTTGCCCTTGCCGTCCCCCTTGTAGAGATGAAGGGTGCCGTCGTCCCAGACGGCCATGAGGTCGGCGATGCCGTCGTTGGTGAAGTCGCCCTTGGTAAGCTGCTTCATGGTCTTCCAGGTGGTGGTCCCGCCCAGCTGCGCGATGGCCTGACCGCTCAGCCCGTTGGCCGTGTCACCCGGGTACAGATGCAGCGTCCCGTCCTCCCAGACGGCTGCGAGATCCGCGATCCCGTCACCGGTCACGTCGTCCTGAACCCGGAAAGCGGTCCGGCGGATCCATCCCGCAAGGTCGTCGACGCGTACATCGACGGCGCCGGTACGGGATTCCTTCGGGTCCATGCCCAGGCAGCCGCCCTGCCAGGACCGGCTGTTGACGGCGACCAGCTCCGGTGTGCCGTTGCTGTTGCGCAGGGCGGGACCACCGGCGTCGCCCTGGCAGATCACGGCATCGCCGGAGCCGTTGAGGGTGACGTCACCGTTGTCGGCGGAGGCGACGGTGAAGACGGCGGAGTGCAGTGCGTCGGGCACCCATTCCGTTCTGGTGCGGCCGAAGCCCGCCACCGTCAGCTCTTCACCTGCGGCCGGACCACTGGTGGCTACCTTGGCCGGGGCAACCCCCAGGACGCGGCGGGCCAGCTTGACCATCACCACATCACGGTCGGCGTGCGGAACAAGTTCGACCGCGTCCACGGTCTTCCCGCCGGTCTGTGCCAGGTTGGTGCGACCCACCGTCACAGTGGTGCGGGACGTGGGCTTGCCGGCCGATGCGGGCTTGCCGCCGTCGGCGAAGCAGCTGGCCGCGGTGAGTACCCACTGAGGGTCGACCAGCACACCCGAACACGCCTGCTTCTCCGCGACGTTGATCTTCGCAGTGAACGCGTAGGCGGAGTCCTGGAGGACGGAGCCCGAAAGGGCGGTGGCCGGCGATGCGGTGAACAGGCCGGTCGCAGCCGTCGCGGCGGCGAGGAGGCCCGCGGTCCACGCGGGGCGTGAACGCTTTGCAGACATGGTGGTCCTTGGGGTGTTTCGGAGTGAGCGAACAAATACCGCCGGCCCGGCACGCCACATGGCGGGCCCGCCTACGACAGCAGCGGTGAAACAGAAGGGGCGGCGAGTACGGAGGCGTCCGCGCTGGACTTGCACTAGTCGCGCGGACTGTGCCTACTTGCTCGTACGGATCTCGACCAGGGTGTACTGGCTGTCCGGATCAACGGACTCCCCGACCGGCGTCCACTCGCCCTTGGGGACCTCGATCTGCTGGGGCTTGGCCTTGGGCGCGGTCAGGGTGACGTCAGCGGAATGATCGGCCGATCCCTTGATGGTGTGGACGGAGGGAAACTCCAGGGTGAGGTAGCCGGAGGGGCCAGTGATACGGAAGCAAACCGGCTTGCCCTTCCGCGGCTTCACCTGCATCAGCCCGGCGTCGGAGGAGCAATCGGCAAGCATGATGTGGCCGTCGCCCCGCTTGAGGACGATGCCGGTCTCCTCCTTGATCTTGTCGGAGCCCGGGTAGCCGAAGCCCTCCACCGCGTAGCCGGGGCGGGCGTCGACCACCGTCGCCGACACGCCGGACTTGTCGGCATGGAAGAAGGCCGTAGAGGCGACGACCGCCGCGGCGCAAACCGCGACAGCCACACCAGTGGTGATGATCCGTCGTGCGAACTTCATGCGAGATCCCTTGTGGGAAAGGCGAGTCGACCGGTGCCATGCGCCCACCCGGGAACGAGACGGCGTCCAGGCGCGCAAGAGGCACTTCGATCTAGGAGATGCCAGATCCAAGCACACACCCTCACCCGCGACCAGAGCGACAAATCGGGCATGAGGTACTGAAGCATACTAAAAACACTTTGTGTCTTTTCTCATTTCTTACTTAGGCATCTACCGGCAGAAAAGATTCACTTCGCATGCATAGAGTCGCGGCACCTGTCGTGTTCCTGTGGTGCCCATGAGCCGGTCCAGGACATGACGGCACCGGGCGCACCTCTTCGCCTGAGGTGCCGCCATCGGTGGGTCGCCCCCACGCATCGATTCCGAAGGACCGTTTTGGACACCATTTTTTGGAGCAGACGGCGCGTTGTCGGCGCCCTCGCTGCCACCGCGGCCGTCGCTGCCTCAAGCATGGTCCTGAACCCTGTTACCGCCTGGGCCGACGCCCCGTCGGTCGGCGGTGACCCTCTCAACCTCCCCGACACCGACCGGGCGAAGGCCGTCAAGGCATGGCTGGTAGGCGGCAGAGCCACCCGCGCCGCCGCGGAACTCGCGCTGACGGGCTCGGACGCCGATGTCCAGAGCTTCCTGACGGTCGAACTTCCCCAGGTCACGGCGGAGGACAACAGTGTCGCCATCTCATCCGCCCTCGTCGGAGCCGGCAAGGGCACCCGACGCGACGCCGGCGAGGCCCTCGACCACGGTGACGCCGCCATCGCCGCTTACCTCAAGGGCGGTTTCCGGGCCGGAATCCTGGAAGACCTGAGTGTGGCCACGTCGACCGTGATGGCCACCGGCGGCAAGGCCGTACGCCGGGAAGGCGGTGCGGCCCTGGATGCGGACACCCAGGAGGCGTACGAAAAGTATCTCGCCGAGGGCCAGTACACCGCCCGTCTGGAGGACATGACCGTCGAAGTGTCCAGCCTTCTCGTGGGGGCGGGCCCGGAGATGAAGAAGTACGCCTCCCGGGCCCTGGACGGCACGGCCAGTGACATCGAATGGTTTCTCGACACCGGCCAGCACATCGCTCGCGCCCGTGACCAGGAAGCCGCGACCATCGGAGAGCTCGTCGCGGTCGTCGAACGCGAGGGCAAGAAGGCCGACGCGAAGACGAAGCTGGCCGAGGAGGCCGCCGCCCGCGCCAAGACCGCCGCCGACAATGCCAAGAAGGCAGCGGACGAGGCTGCGGCGCAGGCCAAGGCGGCCGAGAACGATGTGGCCAAGTCCGGCAAGGCGGCCCGGAAGGCAGCCGGGGCCGCGCAGGGCGCGGCCAACGCGGCCCGGGTCGCCATCCGCGCCTCGCACGCCGCCGTACAGGCGTCCCGCCGCGCCGCCTACGCGGCCACCGCGGCGAGCCACGCCGCGGCCATCGCCGGATCCGCCGCCTCCACGGCCTACCGGGCTGCCATCGCCGCCTCGAAGGATGCCTCCCAGGCATCGACCGCCAAGACCGCCGCCGTCGCCGCCCGCGACGGCGCGGCCAAGGCCCGCAGCGCGGCGAAGGCCGCCGACTTCGCGGCCACCGCCTCGGCCCAGGCGGCGAGCGCCGGGTCAGCTGCCGCCTCGGCAGCCCGCAACGCATCGGCCGCCGCGAGCGCTTCCGCCGCGGCCGCCTCCGCCGCGGGTGCGGCACAGGCGCAGGCGGCGGAGGCCAAGCGGCAGGCACGCATCGCGAGCGCCAACGCCGCGATCGCCACCAACGCCGCCGGCACTGCACAGACGCTGGCGAACGCTGCAGCAACGGCTGCCCGTACCGCACGCGACGCCGCGAACAGCGCAGCCGACCACGCGGAGAAGTCCGCCGAGGCCGCCGAGTCGGCCGCCAAGTACGCGGGCCAGGCCGTCGACTACGCGAACAAGTCCACCGCGTACGCCAATGAGGCCACGAAGGCCGCGAACACCGCCGTCGAGGCCGTGAACAAGGCTGTCGAGGTGGAGAAGCAGGCGCGGGAGGCCGAGTGGCAGCGTCTGGACGAGGACAAGAAGCAGGCGATGGAAGAAGCCCGTCTGCTCGCACAGCTCGACGACCAGGAGAAGTCGGAACTCGCCGACAAGCGCTCGCAGGCCGAACGGACGCGTCAGGAGACGAAGGACCTCATCTCACAGGCGGAGTCGGCGCTGAAGTCCGGTGACACCGGACGTGCCACCGCCCTCGGCCGCAAGGCGGCCATCGCCCTGATGAACGCGCACGGGGCCTGGTCGCGTGAGGCCGCACGGTTCGCCCTGTCCGGCACTGACGCCGACATTCACACCTGGGTCGACACCGACCGTCTGATCGCGCAGCGGCAGGACGACCGGGAGACCGTTCTCTACATCGCCCGAACGTCCACCCCGGATGTCGCCGAAGCCGCGACCAAGGCGCTGCAGAGCGACGCCCCCGACGCTGCCACATCGTTCCTCACCACTGGCATCATCGAGGCCTCCGCGGACGACAACTGGGCGGCGATCGGCCGCATTCTGGCCTCCACCCCCGGCAAGGCGGTGAAGAAGGCAGCGAGCGATGCCCTGGACGCGGGAACTGCTCGGGCCGTGTACGCCTTCCTCAACGGTGCGTTGGAAACAGCGCTGTCGGAGGATGATTCGGTCGCCACCGCCACGCTCATCGCCAAGGGGGGTCCCTACACCAAGGCCCACGCTCAGGTCGCGATGGAAGGCCCGGCTTGGATGCGCCGCAATTTCCTCGCTTCCACCCAGTACAAGACTGCACAGCTCGACTACGATTCCGCCACCCACATCGCTGCCATGCAGGGAGCGATAGCCGCCGCCGCAAAGATTGCGCACAAGGCGCAGGAAGCCGCCGACCGTGCGCAGGAGGCGGCGGCGAACGCACGCAACGACGCCGCCAAAGCGTTGGAGTGGGCCGACGCGGCCAAGAAGTCGGCCCTCAAGGCCGATGATTGCCGGAAACAGGCGGACGCGAACGCGGACGCCGCCGAGCAATCGGCCAAGGACGCCCAGGCCTCGGCCGACAAGGCGAAGCAGGCAGCCACCAGTGCCCGCACGGCCGCACGTATGGCCAACTACTCCGCCAACGTCGCCGTGGATGCCGCTCGCCGCGCCGTGGCTTCCGCCAACTCGGCTCAGTCATCGGCTGTGTCCGCCCGCGCCTCCGCCATTCAGGCCGGCAAGGACGCCAGGACAGCGGCAGCAGCCGCCGCCCAAGCGCATCAGATCACCGTGGCCAAGCGCACGGCCGAAATAGCGGAAGCGGCCAAGAAGGCGACCGAGGAAGCGCAGAAGGCCAAGGAGTCCGGAAAGCATCCCGCTGACGCTCCGGAGAACGACAAGACCGACGGGCTTGAATGGGATGTCAAGCTGGCGCGGGATCTGGCTGACATCACCGGCGCCGCCAGCATCCTTACCGGGTTCATCGCTGCCGGCTCCGGTCTCGCCGCCGGTGGGGCCGCCCTGGTCGGCGCCGAGCCCGTTGCGGCGTTCTTCGGAGTCGTCGCAAGGTACTCAGGTTGGGCTTCCCTCGGTTTGAGCGCGTTCAATACTCTTTTCACCGCTTACGGATGGGGATGGGACAGTGCTGAGTTCAGAAAGTCCGCCGGAAGCACCCTTCTGGGGCTGATCACCTTCGGTCAGTCCGATTTGATCAAGAAGCTCGGCGACTTCGAGGGCGTCTCGAAGGCCACCCAGATCGGCACGAAGATCACGCAGTTCGGCCACGACCTCATCTCACCGATCACCGGCCTGCTGAGCTAGTCACCGGCTCTTATCCCTGGCAGAAACCCTGCAGGAGAACGCCCGGGCCGGCGGCTTTCCGCCGCCGGCCCTTGCGTACCGTCGAAAGGATCAGAGTGCTGGCGCGCCTCCCCCTCCCGTATCTGCTACTCATGGCCACATTCGCCACTTTCACCCTCTGCCTTGCCGTGGACAGGATCATAAAACTACGGAAGGCGACAGTTACCTGCGCGGCGATTTCCATCGGATGCTGCGTCGGCATGATCATAGTGGGCGGACTCCAGTACCAGAAGTGGAGCGCCGAACATATGCTGATCCTCTACTCCTTCGGATGGATCGGCCTCGCGATCGGCCTGCTTCCTTTCAGGAAGCCGTACCTCGAATATACAGAAGAAAGACGCCGCGGCATCACGAGGGACACATATGAGTACGCGAAGTGGCGCCCAATGGTGACCGTTGCTTCGGCCACCTTGATGGGTATCGTGGGGCACCTTCTCGCGAGATGACGGCGCGCCACGCGAAGTACCGGCCGTGCTCGCGCCAATTCCTCTTGGCTTCTTGCCTTGTCCATGGCAGCCACCGCGTGCCGCGTGAGCGCGAACGGCACGTCACACGCCAATGCCACGGAATCCGGTGCCGTCCTGTTGCGGGGCCACACCACCAACACAGCCGGTGTCAGTCAAGTGGCGCCACCATGCGCCCGGCCCCGGTCCGGCCGAAGGCTCAGGCCCCCTTGGCAGCCCTTTCGAGGATCACCACGCTCTCCACACACCCCGTAACCGGGAAGGCGTCATACGAAACGGCAGCTGGCATAGCAGCTCAGCGGAGGTCCACGGCCATTCTGACCGGTCCCCCAGCCACCCGGAGCGTCACGTCCAGTCCGAGGGTGGATTCTGCGCAGCGCTGTCGGCGAGATCTTTCAACAGCACATCGACGACCAGTTCCTCGACCACTGCGGAACCATGCTCTGCCATGGCTTGGGCCAATTCGGCATCCCAAGGCGCTTCCGTAATGCGCCCGGCCTGCGGACCGAGCGGGTTGCGGGCAACCGCCGTGCGATAGTCAACTGCCGCCATTCGCCAGGGGCGGGCCGACGTCTTGTCCAGGACATACGCGGCGATGCGGACGCCCTCGCCGTCGAAGTCTCCGTGATAGCGAAGAGTGGCGCCGTGGTCCGCGAGCATGCGCAGGAGCTGGATCACCGCGCTGTTGGGCCAGCCGGATGTGCACACGAGCGGCGGACAGTCCGGGCCGAAACGGCGTACGGCGAGAGCCAGGATGCTGGGGTTCTCCACGACGTGTACAACGGGTGGGGGGCCGTCGGCGAGGGCGAACTGGCCAGGGGAACGCAGTTGTGCGAGGGTCAGGCTGGCGGCCTGTCCGGCCTCGGCGCAGACGCGGGCCACCCGGGCGAGCGGACCGTCCCCTGTCGGGCGCAATCCACCAACGAGAACGGTGGCCGACAGGTCGTCGTCGGCGACACCTGCGCGAGTCCACAGGGCACGCCGGTCCGCCGCGGACTGCGGCGAGGCGGTGTCGTACAGGGTCACCAGGGCGCGCAGGATGAGGTTGGACAGCGGTGTGCCGTCGTCGAGTGCGTGCGCATGGCCGTCGAGGGTTCGGGCAGCGAAGACGGGCAATGGCTCGGCTTGGGCGGGCAGCTCCGCGAGCACCTTGAGCGCGTCTGTGAGCAGGGCTCGAGTGCGTTCCGCCGAGCCACCGACCAGCCCGGTGGCTCGGCAGGAAGCGACCCAGTCGGCGAGTACCGGCTGGGCCCGTACGGTGTCGTGATCGGCCAGCCAGCTCCACAGCCCGGCGCGTTCGTCTTCCTGGCGGCGCCGATCGCCCGCCCGGTCACCCAGGGGGCCGACGAGTTCGGTGACGATTGCACGTACCGTATGGCCGGATAGCTCTTCCACGGCCTCTTCCAAGCGGGCCAGAGCGATGGACGGAAGGCAAGCCGGCAAACGGTCAAGGCCGAGGAGGTCGGCGAGGGCCTCTCGCTGGGCGTCGTCGAGTGGCCCGAGGCGTACCCGTGTAACGGGACGGCCGGAGGAAAGGCGGCTATGGACCGCTTGCCAGAGCGGGCGAAGTTCGGGGCGTCGCAGAGTGCTTTCGCCCGGGACCGGTTCGGCGTGGCTCATCCCGTCTCCAGGTCGGTGCCGTTCCACACGAAGCGGGCGCTGGTGACCGCGTCGTCGTTCCCGTCGGTGAGGAGTTGGTGGACGGCGATGCCGGGCAGCTCGCCATAGGTGCACCACTCATGGTCGGAGGTGACCATGAGATCCAGGTCGAGTGCGGTGAGCAAGGCGAAAACCTGGCCGCGGTTCACGGTGTCGACGCCGACGAAGACCTCGTCCAGCAGGATCGGCCTGGGTGCCAGGGGCACGGCTTCGTAGTGGGCGGCGACTGCGGCGAACAGCGGCAGGTGCAGGGCAATGGCCTTTTCTCCGCCGGAGAGTGCGCCGTGCAGCTTCTTGGTCAGTGGCTGCCAACCGGTGCCGTTCGCCCGGTCGAGGCGGACGGTGAAGCGGTGCCAAGCGGTGTAGTCGAGTACCTCGCCGAGCTGCTCCTCCCAGCTCGCGGCCGTGTCGCTGCTCTTAGCCTCCTCGACTCGGGTGCGGAAGAAGGCATGCAGAGCCTCCCGGTCGCTCTCGGTGACCCGTCCGGGGTCCTTCAGGAGCAGCTGACGGGCGGTGCGGGTGGTGTCCGGTAGTTCAGGACGGACGTCCCAGACGAGTTGGACGGCGACTTTGGAGGCGGTACGGACTCCCTCCAGGTGCCCGTTCATACGGTCCACAAGTTCGCCGGCCTGACGAATGCGGGCTGCGAGATGGCGGCGGATGTCGCCGGTGAGTATCTGGTCGAAGAGGCGCCGCTCGGCGGCGGTGATGTCGTCACGGCTGCGGTCGCGCTCTTGGGTGAGTGCGGTGAGCAGGCCCACCGCCCCTACGCGTACGCCGTCCAAGGTGGCGGTGAAGAGCTGTATGTCGTCGTCGGGCTCCAGGTCCAGGTCGGCACGGGTGCCGAGGCGCTGGCGGGCCTCGTGGACAGCTTCGGACAGGCGGGTCGCAGCATCACCCAGGTTGCGGGGGGCGTGCGGGATGCCGGGCCACTTCGCCGCTGTGGCGCGGGCGGCCTCCAGAGTGGCCTTGGTGCCGTCCCCGGTGTCGAGTTCCGTTGTGGTACCGGCGTCTTCGGCCAGCCCGACCAGGCACAGGTGCCGGAACCGGTGCGCCGCGGAGTCCCGGGTCGTGGCGGCCTGCTCCCGTCGCTCGGCATCCTGACCACTGGTGGCCCGCAACCGTCCGATATGCCCTTCCAGACTCAACAGGAGGCCGGCCGCACGGCCGGCGTCCTCGCGGCAACGGTGCAATTCGGTACGCGCCTCGGCGACGCGTGCGACGATATGGCGATAGTCCTCGCCGATGGTGGCCTCCACCGCTTCCAGGCGCGCCTTCAGGCCCGCCGCCTCTGACTCGGCGGCGACCGCTAGCTCGGCCTGTTCCTCGGCGGCCCGGCGCGAGGCCCGCGCCCGTGTGGCCGTCTCCTGAGCCCTGTCGGCAGCGACGCTCGCGGTGAGGCGTGCGTCCACCCAACCGTCAGCGGTGTCCCGAAACCTGTCCATGTCGACGGAGAGTTCACGCAACCGGTCGCGGTCGGTGGGCAATCCGTGCTCCGCGGCCCGGCGGCTCAGCGTGCGCAGCGCGCTCGCCACCTCGTTCTCACATCGCTCCAGACGACCGGTGGCGTCGCGCACGACGTCGTCTCGGGCCGCCACCTTCTCCTCGGCTCGGTCCCAGTCACGCCGACGGGCGCCAAGGTCCCGGGGATCGGGGCGGGCGGCGCGGTCGGAGGCCAGCCGGACGCGGCGCGCGTCGAGGTCGCGCAGCTGGTCGTCAAGGACCGCAAGGGAAGTGTTCTTTTCGTGGATGAGGTCGGTCAGTTCGCCGATCCTGCGCTGCCGGGCCCGCTGTCGCGCGAGGGCGCCGATGTGGGCCGGTTCCGACTTGCTCCACGTCCCGGTGGCCAGCGCAAGGCGCCAGGCGCCGTCGGCGGAGACGGCCGCGGGGTGATCGCCGGTCAGCGTCGTGCCATATGCGACACCGGCGAGAATGCGGTTAACGGTGTCGGCCGGGACGGGGATGTCTTCCTCGGGCTTCAGCACCTCCAGCAGGCTGGGTCCAGGGGCGGCCACGGCCAGGGCCGCCTCGGCACGGGTGTCGTGACCCGGCAGCGTGATCCCGTCGTAGGGGCCGACCCAGGCGTCCAGGAGGCCCGACGCCTCCAGTGCCGCTTCCACGGCGGCCTGAACGGGGAGCGGGACACCTTCGCGGAAGGCGACCAGCCGCCACAGTGGTGCTCCCGCCGTCGCCGTGCGGACGGCGGTGCGGGTGGGCGGAGGCGGAGGCGGGAGATCGGTCTCGCCGCTGAGCCGTCGTACTTCCTCCTCAAGTCGCCTCCGCTCCTCCAGCAGGCCCTGGCGTGCGGCCCGGGCGATGGCCTCCGCCGTGCCGATCTCCTGTTCCAGCGGGCGCGCGGCGGCTTCGACCAGGGCCGTCACCTCAGCCTCGGTCGCAGCTCTGGCCGCCAGCTCCCCCAGGTCGGCGATGCGCAGTTCCGTGCAGCCTTCGGCCCAGGCCAGCAGGCGTTCCACCTGTGCGGCAAGAGCATCGTCCCAGGCACCGGACGCCTCGTCCCGCAGGGCGATCGCCTCAGCGAGTCGGGTACGTGCCCCGTCCAGCAGGTCCTCGGCGGCGCTCCGGTCACGTACCGCACGATCGTGCTCCTCGATCGCCTCGGTGATGAGGGTGACCTGATGCCGCCGGGTGGTGACCGCGCCACGGAGCAGCCGACGAGCCTGTCGGGCCGCGTTTTCGCCCGCCGTGCGTGCGACGCCGGAGCCTCCGGACCAACCGCCGCCCGGCTCACCCTCCGGGCCACCTGGAAGAGTCACCATCAGATCGGCGTCGAGGATGGTTCTGACCTCGTGATGAATGGACTCCATGCCCGCTGTACGGGCCGACCGGCATGCTTCCTCGGCGATTTCCCGCGCGTGTTCGCCGAGGCTACGGGCTTGCCCTGCGGCCTCGTCCGCGTACCCCTGCTCCTTTTCTGCTCCGGCCTGAGCGGCCTGAGCGGTGGCGCGCTGCCGCCCAGCAGCGGCTGCCGCGTCGTCGGTGCGGCGGCGGAGCCGGTCGAGTTCCTCGCCCTGCTTGTAGGCGTCACTCTCGCGCAGGCCATCGATGGCCTCCTCCAGGCCGTGCGCGCGTAGCTCGCACTCCTTGTGCTGGGCTCGAGCCGCCTCACGACGCGCCAGTGCCTGTTGTAGTTCCTCGGCGCTGTGGCGGGCGACGCGGGTGAGGTTGTCCATCTCCGTGGTCGCCGAGATCAGCGCGGCGGCCCCGGCACGCAGGACCCGTCGCGCGTAGGCGCGCTGCCGTGCTGCGACGGTTTCGGCATCCGTCACTTCGTCGTCGAGCCGCTTGAGATGTTCGCGCTGGCGGTCCAGGCGCTCGAAGCCCTCAGCGAGTTCGGCGATCTCCCCTTCACCCAGCGGGGGCAGGGCGCGGGACAGCAGAGTGGAGAGCAGGGACGGGTCGAGCCGCTCGGACAGTTTGGGCTGGCGCAGCTGCAGCAGGGCGGACAGCAACGACTCGTAACGCTGCTCGGCCATGCCGGTGAAGAGTTCACGTCGTACGGCCGCGCGGTAGTCGGTGGCCGAGGCGTGCACATCACCGCGGTCGCGGAGGACGTCGGCAAGGGCGGCACGGGTCAGTGGCTGCCCTGCATCGTTGACCAGGCGTACACCGTCCGGGTGGGCGATTCTGGAGCCGGTGGTGAAGTAGTCGGCGTGCACCCCGCTGGTGTGGACGCTCGCCTGCAGGCGCGCCCCGCAGCCGAACCACCGCTCGGTGTCGTCGCTACCGACGCGGCGGAACTCCATCCACACATACCCGACGCGGGTCTTGCCGGACGCGCCCTCGCCCAACAGGTTCCAGTGCATGGTGCGCTCAGACCCGCCGAACGTGGACAAGCGGTTGGGGCGGAGGCTGGCGTCGAAGAGGAAGGGCAGCAAGAGCTCCAAGGCCTTGGATTTGCCCGACCCGTTCTGCCCGCGCAGCAGCAGGCGACCCTGGTGGAAGGTGAATGTCTCGTCGTAGTAGCGCCAGACGTTGAAAATGCCCGCGCGGTGGGGTTGCCAGCGGTTGCGGGCGGCGCCCTCCCCTTCTGCCGGTGTTCCGGCCGCCCGCTCGGTGGGTTCCTGCTGCCGCGGGACGGGAAACTCAGTCACACTCACTGCTGATCTCCTTTTGCGGCGGTGGGACCCCTACTTGTCGTCTCCGTCAGCCGGTAGCGGTACGCAGCCGGGCATACGACAACCCGGCCTGCGACCTCGCGGGCGAGCCCGGCATCGCGCAGTACGCGTACGGCTTCCTCCGCCAGCCGGGGCGCACCGTCCTCCGACCGATACGCCTTCGCCCAGCTCGGGAAGCGGCGCAACAGATCCGCTCCCGCCTCGGCAAGTTGTTCGGAGAGCATTCCGGCAGGCGCGGCGCACAGTGGCTCCAGCAAGAGCAGGGCAGCGACCCGGGCGGTGGACGTGTCGTCGGGGAACCGGACATCGGTGGCAATCCCGTCCGGGTCCACGAGCAGAAAGCCCTCTGCCCGTTCCTCCAGGAGAAAGCCGGCCTGCTCGACCGACCGACGCAGGATCTGCCGTCCGGTCAGGGAGGTGACGTACGCAAGCTCGTCCTCGGCGAGGTCCGACCGGTACAGCACGGGGTCGTCGAAGAGGCGACGCAGCACCGAGTGACGCAGCCTCAGGTTGCGTTGTGCATCCGTGGCGGCGGTCTCGTGGTACGCATCGTCCACCGTGCCGTCACCGGCCACGCCGCCGTAGCGGCGCTCCCGCACAAGACCCGTGAGGAGTTCCTTGAACCGCGCGGGCACCTCATCCGGAGGCACGGCGAGCCGGGAGGCACCGACAGGCGCGGCGGGCAGCCGCATCAGCAGTGTGGCGTCCACGCGGTAGAGCACTTTTGCCTCCGCGGACTCGACGTACGTCTCGGTCGTCCCGTCCACCGTGCGCAGCACGTCATACGATTCCAACAGCTTCAGGACGTCGACGAACGCCATCCGCTCCGGCCGGTGGACCGGGTCGAACGGGGCCAGGGCACGGTCGGCCGCCGTGGCCTGGACGACGCGGTCGGCGAGCATGCCGATGGTCGTCATCGGCATCGACAGCAACTCGGCCGCGGTCACGCACAGCAGCACGTAGCGCCGGCGGTCGAACGGAGCCCGGCCAGAGCGCGTCCTGCGGGCCGGACGGGAGCCGTCGGGGTCGGTGCGGACCTTGGTGAGGCGGGCGTAACCGCGGCGGGGTTCCACCATCAGGCTCCAACCGCACGTGTAGTCGAACCACTGGGCCAGCGGCTCACGTCGGCGCCGCACCAGTTCGAAACCGGTCGGGTCGGCGATTGTGGTCAGCAATGGGCGGGCCAGCAGGAGACGGATGGCGCGCGCGACCTCCTCACGTTCCGCGGCGGCCAGTTGGTTGGCGAGGGTACTCATCCGGCCGCCTCCTGCTGCACGGTGCGCGGAGCAGGCAAGGGGCTCGCTCCGCCCGCAGCCGCGATGTGAACGACGTAGTCCGGTCCGGCCAGGGAACCCTTCGCAGTGCGCAGTACGGTGACACGCTCATCGGGAGGCGGCGACAGCGCGATCTCCACCCGGCCGTCCCCCGTCGTGGCACGCCGCAGGCCACCCTTATCCGGTCTGGCGGACAGAGCCCGGCCCAACAGGTCGAGCAGCCTGTCGAAGACAGCGGGATCCAGCGTGCCGAAGGAGGACAGCCGCACGGGCCCATCGGTCTTGAGCGCTTCCCAGGCACGCACAAGTTCTGCTCGCTCCGCACGGGCCCGTTCCGCGCGCTCCGCCCTGACCGCCGTAACGTCCCGTACCTTGCCCGTGCGCGTGAAACGCTCCGTCCGCCCGCTGGTCCGCAGCAGCGCCGACACCTCCACCGGCGGGGCCTCGGACCAGGAGTGAGACGGCGGAATCAACTCCGGGTCGGGATGCGCGAGATGGGCGTGACGCGTCGGCCCGAGGCCGAAGGCCGCCGACCAGAGCCGGTGCAGATCCTCTTCCGCGGGGGCCACCGCGAACCAGCGCGCCAGCTCCCGGAAGTCCTGTACCGCGCTGGTGGATCGGCGTCGTGATTCGTTGATCCGCTCCAGGACCTGGAGCAGCGAGACAATGGCCCGACGGGCGATGTCATGCAGTTGCTCGATCCGGGGCCGTGCACCGTCGTCCGGCAGGAACCACGCCCGCAGGCCCGCCCAGCGCGCCCGCCTGCCCTCCAGCCAGCCGGCCGCGGGATCCGTACCGGCCGTCGGCGGCAGCTCGGCCCCGCGCAGGGCTCGCTCGCGCAGCACAGCGGTTCCCCGCTCCTCGACCCGGGCGACGGCAGCGGCGACCGTCTGCCCGCGCCGATCGAGATTGACCAGGAACTCCTGGAGATACGCGACGGTGGCGGCCTTGACCTCGTGGAACACCTCCAGGTCGGCGCCCTCGGCGCGCAGGAGCCGCTGGAGTTCGCCGTTGAACGCCTTGGTGTTCTCCACCAGGGCGTCCAAATGCCCCTCCAGCTCCCGCAGCGTGCTGAAGATCCGCCGATCGGCCGAGGCAGGCTCGGCGGACAGCAGGCTCAGCTCGTCCAGCCGATCGGCGATCGCCTCCAGCACGGCCGTCTGAAGCGCCCCGGTGGAGGCCAACACCTCCAACGCGTGCCGGACACCGGCGAGAGCGGCCTCACCCCGTCGGGTCAGTGAGTACTGGAGGTTGCGCCGCTCATAATCCTCAGCCGTGCGGTAGTTCTCCGCGTGGTTGTGTACCACATCCAACAGCTCCCACTGCACGAGTTTCTTGAGCACCTCGTGCAGCTCGTCGTCCTCGACCGCGGCTGCCCAGCCCACCGCGCGCAACCGCTCGCGCACGGCGTCGAGCCCCAGCGCCGTCTCCAGGTGTTCGCCGGCCGCGCCGAAGGCGTTGAGCACCGCCCCGTACAGATCGGCCCTCTCCACCGTGGTAAACCGGAACATTTCCGGTGGAACCCTGTGCACGCCTGTCAGCCTCATTTCCCACCGTGTCGGCGGCATCCGGTCTCTACGGTAGGGGGCGGCACTGACATCGTGAGCCGGTTCCGAAGCGCTACGGTCACTGCCCGACGCGTCGGTGGTGGCAGGGCCCCTCGCCGTCCGGTGCCGCGCGTTCAGCCGACGAATTGCTCGGTACGTGTGCCGGTAACGATGGTTGGTCCGCCGATGTCAGCTCGCTGACCGTCCACACGCCCCTGTCGGTAGCCCGTCCCCTTGAACTTTGTGGGCCGAGCCTTGCTCAGCTTGGGGTAGCTGTCGTTCAGGCGGGCATCCACCATCGTCGACCGGTCGGCAAGGACCAGGGCCACGGTGCGCCCCGTCCTGTCCCCACCCTCCGCCGCCTCCTGCTCGTGCTCGGCGGCTGCCCGCGCCGCCTCCTGAGCAGCTTTGACCCGGTCGGTCACCTCACGGATGAACCCGAGCATCCAGGAACGCTTGTAGGCGCGCGCGTCCTCCCCCGGTGGCCGGTGCAGGCGGTCGGCGCGGTCCGCTCCGTCCAGCATCTGCAGCCGCAGGCTGGTGAACAGAACCTCGCCGGCCTGAATGTCGCTCTCGAAGCCGAAAAGGTGAACCCGGTGGCAGTTCGCCTTGCCTCCGGGGTAGACCGAGCGGCAGCGCATGGCTCCGGCAATCCAACTGAGCAACCGTCGCGCCTCCTTGGCGTAGGGCGGGTGGACCTCGACGACCTTGTCCACGGGTCCCGCAGGCCGGTCCAGGGCTTCGAGCATGGCCTGTTCGATGCCGTACTTGGCCATGAGTTCCGTGGCCTTGGCGAGAAAGGCACGGGACTCCTCCTCCGTGGCAGCCTGGTCCTCCGCCTTGCGGAGCAGGGCCCTCACCTTGCCGAGCAGTTCGGGCGGAAGGCTGCCTCCCGTGGTGCGGTGGCCGGAGGACGCGGCTTCCGGCCCAGGTGAAGGAGTCCCGCCGGGAGCGGTTCCCCGACCAGTGCCCTCCGCACCGTCATCCGTCTCGCTCGATGCGTCCGCGCTCGCCTCCTCTTCCCGAGCGATGAGATCAGCGAGATCCTCCGGATCGGGAGCCAGCTCCGCCAACGCAGCCAGGGCCCAGCGCCGGTAGGCACTGGCGTCGTCCTCGCGCACCGCGGCACGGACCGAGCGCAGGGTACGCACCGACCCGTCCGAGTGGACCGTCAGAAACTCCAGCCTGGCATGACCGAGTTGGGCCAGCGCGAGGAGAGCGCACAGGTCCAAGGCGCTGTCCGGCTCGTACGGAACGTCGATGCCCGGGGCGGGGTACCAGTCCACCGACTCATCGGTCTCGTCAAACAATCCCTCGAACAGAGAGAACCCCGGGACCGCCATGTCGTCGCCGGTCCGGACACGGACGACGGAGGCCGACGGCCGTCCCGAGTAGGCGAGAGCGGCGGCCTTCTCCTGCGGGGAGCCGACGATGTGATACCAGACGGGCACGGAACCCCGCATGCCCTGCCAGGTCGTCTCTCCTCGCTCGCGGCGCTCCCGGGCCTGCTGGGCCACGCCCGCGCTCGGTGCGTCGTCCCGCCAGGCATCCTCGCCCGGCTGCACCTGCCAGTCGAGGAACATGTCCAGGTGGTCGGCGGCATTGCGGTGCGCACCGGGCCGACTGCGGTCCAGGAGCGCACGCTCACCGGTGGACAGGGCATCGACGACGGGCTTCAGAACCAGCGTGGCGTAGCGCTTGACAGTCTCGGACAGCTCCGCCAGGAAGGCTCGTGTGGCCTCGGACCCGGTCTCCTGTTGATCTCTGCGCCACGCTTCGAGTTGATCGGCACAGCCTTGCTGTTCGGCCAGCCACCTCAGGTGTCCGGCGCCCTGGAGATGCTCTTCGCCCAGCAGAACAGCATCCTCGACGGCAACGACCATTCGGGGCGACCTGAGCACTGCCAGAGCCAGGAGCCGCAGCGGTTCGGCTTCCGCGGCGAAGAACTCGGCGAGCGTGACGAGTGCACGACCGTGCCGTCGCGGTGCCTGCTCGGGCTCGTCGATGTCCCCGTGCCAGGAGATCTCCGCCGACCAGCGCGAGCAGCACTCGGCGAAGTCCCGCTCCGGATCACCGGTACGCGTCTGTTGCCGCCTCCACCACCACAGCGTCAGCTCCTCCCATGTCGTGGCGTTCCACGACCACACAGCCGGTTCTCCCCGGGCCGCCAGCCGCGACCGGAGCACTCGGACCGCTCCATGCAAGTCGTGGCGGTGCCCACCAGGAATCAGGCGCCCGAGCCATCGGACGGTCTCCGACACGGACTGGGTACGCGCCTCGTCCCCGGCCACCCTGGCCACGACGACCGCCGCCGCCAGGCGGCGGTCGCCCAGATCTTCCGGGAGCAGTTCGTACAGAACCGGGCCGGCGGTCATCAACACGTCGGCGAGATCCTGAATCCTGCCTTCCATCCATTCCTGACGCATCCGCCGGAACTCAACTGCCGAGGGCCCGTCCGCGCGGCTGTCCGTCATGTGTTCCCCTCCTTGAATCCCCACCTGTACGCGAAGGATCTTCCTAGGAAGAGAGACCGCAAGCGACCGCACCATGTGCGCCGTCGCTAGCCACGGTGCTGCCCGGCCGGGCAGTGATGCCGACGGCGTAGCAGGACTGAGGCCGACGCCCCAGCCCTCCGAGCAAGTCTCAGTAGGTACTTCCTCATCCCTCGGAAACCGGTCTCGCTGAGAAAGCCCGCAGTACTGATGAAGGCAACACGCCTGACGGCCCATCAGGACAAGCGTCAAACGAGCGTCATTTCAGCGTCGAGACATCGCCCGTAGCGCCCACACCGCACATCATGCGCACACACAAAACCGCAGGTCAGGCCCCCTTAGCAGCCCTCTCCAAAATCACCACACACTCCACATGCCCCGTAACCGGAAAAAGATCGAACGCCCGCATCCTCCGCGGCACGTACCCCTCCCCCGCGAAGTACTTCAAGTCGCGGGCCAGGGCCGCCGGGTCGCAGGCCACGTACGCGATGCGTCGAGCCCCGAGTGAAGCAAGGTGGGCGACCGTTGCCCGACCCGCCCCCGCTCGCGGCGGGTCGAGGACGATGAGGTCGACCGAGTCGATGCCCGTGCGCGGGAGGATCTGTTCGACCTTTCCGTGCTCGATTCGCACGCGGTCCAGGTCCTGGAGGTTGTGGCGGGCGTCCTCCACCGCGCGCTTGCTGCTCTCGATGCCGAGAACCGCGCCCTTTTCGCCGACCCGGTCGGCCAGCGCCCCCGCGAAGAGGCCGACGCCGCAGTAGAGGTCCAGGGCCATGTCGCCCTTCTTCGGCATCAGGCCCTGCATGACGGCCTCGACCAGGAGGTCGGCGGCCTTGGGGTGGATCTGCCAGAAGCCGCCGTTGCCCACGCGCCAGGTGCGGTCGGCGGCGCGTTCGCGGACGAAGGGGCGGCCGTGGACGCGGTGGACGCCGCCGTCCTTCTCGTTGACGCGGAGGACGGAGACGGGCTTGTCGAGTTCGACGATGGGGAGGCGGCCGCCGGGGCGGGGGGTGAGGACGACCTGGCGGTCGTTCGAGCCGGTGGCGGCGATGGCCTCGACAGTGGCGATCTGGGGCCAGTCGCGCTTCTCGATGCCGAGTTCCGAGACGCCCTGCGCCGCGATCAGGCAGTGGTCGATGGGCTGGATGTCGTGGGAGCGGTGCTTGCGGAGGCCCACGCGGCCTTCGGCGTCGGTGGCGTACTGGACGCGGGTGCGCCAGGCCGGGACCTCGCCCTTGGGCACCTTGTCGCCGGGGGCCGGTTCGACGGTGCCGTCCCAGCGGGCTTCCTCGGGGGTGAGGCCGGCCAGCCGGGACAGCTGCTCGGTGATCACCTCGGCCTTCAGGCGGCGCTGGGCGCCGGGGGCGACGTGCTGCCAGTCGCAGCCGCCGCACTTGCCGGGGCCGGAGAAGGGGCAGGGGGCCTCGACGCGGTCCTTGGAGGGGGTCAGGATCTCCACGGCGTCGGTGCGCAGGAAGCGGGCGCCTTCCTCACCGTCGGTGACGCGGGCGATGACGCGTTCGCCGGGCAGGGCGTGCCGTACGAACAGGACCTGGCCCTCGTCCGTACGGGCGATGCAGTGGCCGCCGTGCGCGACGGGGCCGACCTCGACCTCGTACTCCTCGCCTACCAGCGACTTCTTGGGTTCGGTCTGCATGGTGGGGGAGCTCCTGGGGGTGGGGTGCAGGGAGGCGGGAGAGGCGGATGCCGACCTGCAAGTCTACGGGGCGGCCGGGTGGAGTCCGAACCGGACAGGAGGAGAGGAGGGGAGCGGCAGCGCACAGGGCCGCCCGGACCCGACCCGCCCAGCAGCACACAGGCCCGGACCCGCCGGGTGGCAGGTCCGGGCCCCGAGCCGTACGGACGGATGCGCCCCTACTTCCGTACCGCCGCCTTCTCCTTCTTCGGCTGGGCGACCGGGCCCCGGCGTACCGCGCCGGGCGCGTTCCACTCGGCGCGCTTGCGGGCGCGGCGCTTGGCGGCCTCGGAGGAGTCGAGCTGCCAGGGGACGGAGGTGACCATCACGCCGGGGGAGAAGAGCAGGCGGCCCTTGAGGCGCAGGGCGCTCTGGTTGTGGAGGAGGTGTTCGTACCAGTGGCCCACGACGTACTCCGGGATGTAGACGGAGACGGCGTCGCGCGGGCTCTCGCGGCGCAGGGACTTGACGTAGTCGATGATGGGCCGGGTGATCTCGCGGTAGGGGGAGGCGAGCACCTTCAGGGGCACGTCGATGTTGCGGCGCTCCCACTCCTCCTTGAGGGCCTTGGTCTCGGCGGGGTCCACGTCGACGCTGACCGCCTCCAGGGTGCCCGAGCGCATCAGCTTGGCGTAGCTGAGGGCGCGCAGGGTGGGCTTGTGGACCTTGGAGACCAGGACGATCGAGTGGACGCGGGACGGGCGTACGGCCTCGTCGCCGGGGACGTCCTCGGCGGCGATCTCCTCGGCGACCCGGTCGTAGTGCCGGCGGATCGCGGTCATGGTGGCGTAGAAGATGACCATGCCGAGGACGGCGACCCAGGCGCCGTGGCTGAACTTGGTCAGCAGGACGACGACGAGCACCAGGCCGGTGAGGGTGGCGCCGAAGGCGTTGATGGCCCGGGAGCGGTGCATCCGGCGGCGCTTGGCCGGGTCCTTCTCGGTCCGCAGGTGGCGGTTCCAGTGGCGGACCATGCCGACCTGGCTGAGCGTGAAGGAGACGAAGACGCCGACGATGTAGAGCTGGATCAGGCGGGTGGAGTCCGCGCCGTAGATGTAGACGAGGACGATGGCCGCGCCGGCCAGCAGCACAATGCCGTTGGAGAAGGCCAGCCGGTCACCGCGGGTGTGCAGCTGGCGCGGCAGGTAGCGGTCCTGGGCGAGGATCGAGCCGAGCAGCGGGAAGCCGTTGTACGCGGTGTTGGCCGCGAGGAAGAGGACCAGGGCGGTGGCGGCGGCGAGCACGACGAAGAAGAACGTGCCGTCGCCGAAGACCGCGGCGGCGACCTGGGAGATGACCGGGTTCTGGGTGTAGCCGGAGCCGACCGGGACGCCGTTGTGCAGCAGGTCGGTGGCCGGGGTCTCCGCCATCTTGACGTCGGTGGCCATGGCCAGGCCGATGATGCCGCAGAACATGGTGACGGCCAGGCCGCCCATGAGCGCGAGGGTGGTGGCGGCGTTCTTCGACTTGGGCTTGCGGAAGGCGGGGACGCCGTTGGAGATCGCCTCGACGCCGGTGAGCGCCGCACAGCCGGAGGAGAACGCGCGCAGCAGGAGGAAGACCAGGGCGAAGCCGGCGAGGCCGCCCTGTTCGGCGTGGATGGTGAAGTCGGCGGTGGGCGCCTTCATGGTGTCGCCCATGATCACCCCGCGCACCACGCCCCAGATGATCATTATGAAGACGCCGGCGACGAAGATGTAGGTCGGGATCGCGAAGAGCTTGCCCGACTCCTTGACGCCGCGCAGGTTCATCAGTGTCAGCAGCACGATCATGCCGATGGCGCAGAGCGTCTTGTGTTCGGTGACGAACGGGATCGCGGAGCCCAGGTTCTCCACCCCGGAGGAGATGGAGACGGCGACGGTCAGGACGTAGTCGACCAGCAGGGCGCTGGCGACGGTCAGTCCGGCCTTGGGACCGAGGTTGGTGTTGGCGACCTCGTAGTCGCCGCCGCCGCTCGGGTAGGCGTGCACGTTCTGCCGGTAGGACGCCACCACCGTGAACATCAGCACCACGACCGCGAGCGCGATCCAGGGGCTGAAGTGGTACGCCGACACACCCGCGACGGACAGGACGAGCAGCACCTCGCCCGGGGCGTAGGCCACGGAGGAGAGCGGGTCGGAGGCGAACACGGGGAGCGCGATGCGCTTGGGCAGAAGGGTCTCGCCGAGCTTGTCGCTGCGCAGTGCGCGCCCGATAAGGATCCGTTTGGGCACGTCGGTCAGTTTGGACACGCAGAGGATGCTAAGCCTTCGTCAAGGCAGGCGCCCACCCGCCACCCGTGCGGGCGGCGGCGATGGGTCCGTATGCCGGGGCCGTTCTCCGCGGCGGCCACGGCCACCAGCGCTTTCATCATGCCTGCACAGAACGGGCTGCCGCCCTTCGACCCCTTCTTCTTCTGTACGACTTCTTAACGCCGCGCCTTTTCCTCACCCCGTTGAAGACCGCTGACCGGCCCTCCGGGATCTCTACGCCTTCTTAACGGCCGGTCGGTCTATGCCTTCGCGATCACCCGGGATCTCCACATCTCTTTCACCTCGGCCCAGCGCCGCGCCGCCTCCGGACCGAGGCGCCCGCGCAGCTCGGCCAGCTTCAGAAGGTTGGCCTCGGCGCCGCTGGTGAGGGTCTGTGCCTCGCCCCGGTAGTGGTCGTCGATGAGGGCGGCCAGCTCCGTGTCGTTCATCACGGGCACGAGGCGCGCCGCCATCTTGTTGGTGTTGCGGTACGACCCCTGGAGGAGGAACGGCGGCTCGGTGCGGGTCGCGTCCGCCTGGGCCGCGGAGGCGATGTAGGCCCGGTTGACGGTGAGCGCGACCGCGCGCACCTGGAGCAGCCCGCGCAGTACGGAGACGATCTCGCGCAGCTCGGCCGTGCCGTAGGGGTGGGTGAGCCGGTCGGCGCGTACGGAGTCGTCGCCCTCGGCCATCCGGATCAGCAGGCCGAGGTCGGCGCGGTCGCGGGCGGCGAGCGGGGCGAGGACGGGGTTGGCCGGGAGCGCGTTCTCGATGTGCGAGTGGGCGAAGAGCGCTTCCTTGCCGCTGAGGACGTCGCCGAGGTTCCACACGTCCGCGCGGTTGGCGAGCATGTCCGGCAGCCGGAAGCGCCGTCCGGACTCGGTGTACGGGTTGCCTGCCATGCACACGGCGAAGCGCTTGCCCCGCAGGTCGTACGTACGGGCTTCGCCGTCCCTGACGCCGTCCATCCGCCGCTGCGCGTCGCACAGCGGGATGAACTTCTGGAGCAGCTCCGGGGAGGTGTGCTGGATGTCGTCGAGGTGGAGGAGGACGTTGCTGCCGGCCTCCAGGGCGAAGGAGATCTTCTCGACCTCCCGGCGGGCGGCGGCGTCGGGGGCCGCGGCCGGGTCGAGGGAGGTGGTGCGGTGGCCGAGGGCCGGGCCGTCCACCTTGACCAGGAGGAGGCCGAGGCGGGCCGCCACGTATTCCAGGAGCGTGGTCTTGCCGTAGCCGGGCGGCGACAGCAGCAGGAGCAGGCCCTGGCTGTCGGTGCGGCGCCCCTCCCCCGCGGCGCCCAGCTGCTTGGCGAAGTTGTCGCCGATCAGCGGCAGGTAGACCTCGTCGATGAGGCGGTTGCGGACGAAGCCGGACATGACCTCGGGGCGGTAGGTGTCCAGGCGGAGCCGGTCGCGTTCGGCGGCGAGGAGTTCGGTGCGGCGCCGGGTGTAGGCACGGTGCGCAGGTACGCGGGTGCGGCGGAACGTTTCGGTCCGGGCGAGCAGCTCGTCCAGCCGTACGGAGAGGGTGCCGCCGGCGGCGATCCGCGGGTGGCTGCCGAGCAGGCCGGGCACGTCGGCGTGGAGGGACGCGGTCAGCTCACGCCGGGCCAGGGCCGGGCCGCAGACCTCGATCGCGGCGGCCTCGGGCAGCGCGTCGGGCGCGGTGCCGCGCGCCTCGGTGTACGCGCCGAGCCAGGCGGTGACGAGCTGGTGGCGGGCGGCCAGGTCCCCGTCGAGGGCGCGCAGGTCCTCGGCGAACTCCTTGACGGCGGGCGCGTCCGGCCCGCCGAGTGCCTGCCGGAACCCGGCCAGCAGGTCGCGGGCGGCGGCACTGGTGGCGAAACGGGGGCGGCCGACGGCCGGGCCGGACGGCCGGCCCGCCGCGCCCGGCTCCCCCGCCGCGCCCCGCTCCCCCGCGTCGGCCGGCCCGGCCAGCTCGGCCATGAGGTAGTCGCCGAGGCCGGAGAGGGGCGCGGGGACGGTGACGGCGTCGGAGGTGGCGGCCGGGGTGGACGTGGCGGAGTCACCCGCGGGGACCGGCAGCCCCGCCTCCCGCAGGAAGCCCTCCGCCTCCTCCTCGATCTCGGCGGACAGCGTGCCCCACCCCGTCGGCGGTCCGAAGACGGACCGGGCGCGCGCCAGGGAGTGGGCGCGCGTGGTCCACAGCGCGCGGGTGCGGTCGTCGGTGCCGTATGCCCAGAAGAGCTGGGCCGCCGCGCGCAGATGCGGCGGGTAGCGCAGAGGCCCGGCAGCGGTGTGCAGGCGGAGGAGGGCGGCGAGGATCGCGGTGGCGTCGTGGTCGTGGACGCCCCGGTCGTACCCCTCGTCGTAGCGGGTCTCGGCCACCCGGCGGACCAGCGGCAGCAGCGCGTCGGCAGCCGCCGCCTCCCGCAGCGCGGCAAGATCCGGAATCACCGCGTCCCCGTCCGTACCCCGGTACGCGCCTGCCTCCGCCCCCGCCTCGGCGCTCGCGAGGATCAGCGCGGCCAGGTGTTCGGCCCGGTAGACCTGCGGTGATTCGGAGACCAGCGGCTGGTCCCAGAAGGCGCGGTGGGCGGACAGGCGCGCGTCGTGGACGGGCGCCCGGAAGTCGGTTCCGGTGACGGCGTACGCCAGCCGGTCACCGTGCGGGACCAGCGTCAGGTCGACGGGCTGGGTGTTGACGGCGAAGCGGTGCCGGCCCAGCCGGATGGTGCCGGTGCCGTCGTAGAGGTCGGTGCGGTCGCGCAGCGCGCGGGCCGCTTCCTGGCGCGCGGCGGCCAGGCGCCCGTCCAGCTCGCCGGCGCGGACGCCGTCGCCGAGGTCGCGCAGTTCCGCGGCGGTGGCCCGGACCTTCGCGACGAGCGGGTCGGCGGCGAAGAAGGCGTTGACGTCGTCGAGGGAGGTGAGGGCGGCGACGCGGCGGGTGACGGTGGCCAGGACGCGGCCGGCGGACCCGGCGAGCCGGTCGGTGTGCCGGGCGCGCTCGTCGAGCCGGGCCTGCTTGCGGGCGGCGAACGCCTCCTGGATCTCCTCGCGCTGGGCGGCGATCCGCTCCAGGTGCTCGTCGGACGCGCCGAAGCGCGCTTCGAGGTTCTCCAGTTGCAGGAGCAGTCGGCCGAGTTCGTCGTCGCACTCCTCGGGGGTGCCGGCCGCGGCCAGCGCGCCCGCCACGGACTGCCCGAGCAGCGCGAGCTGGGCCGCGAACTCCTCGCGCCCTTCCGCGTCGAGCAGGTCCCGCCGCCGGGCATCCAGGGTGGCGCGGGCGCGGTTGACGGCGCCGAGCGCGTCGCCCGCGCGGGTCAGGACGGCGGTCCGTACGGTGGTGTCCGCGATGTCGAGGGTGCCCACGACCTCGGTGACGACGCGCAGCCCCGCGGCCTGTTCGTCGATGCGCGCGGCCAGCGGTCCGGCGTCGGCGGCGGTGGCCACCGCGGCGGCTTCCCCGGTCAGCTCGGCGACGGCGCGGTGAGCGGCGGCGAAGGCGTCCTCGCCGCTGAGGAAGGCGATGGCCCGGCGCCCGGCGGTGGCCAGGTCGTCGGCGAGCCCGTCGGCCAGTTCCGCGAGCCGGTCCAGGTCGATGTGGCGGGTTTCCCGCAGGGTCTCCAGCCGGCCCTGTGCCTGGCGCAGTTCGGTGAGGCCGCGGATCCACGCCTCGGCGGTGGTGGGCTGCTCGCCGCGGATGCGCCGGACCAGGGCGGTGGTGTGTTCGGCGGCCTCCGCCAGCGCGGTCGCGGCCTGTTGCCGCAGTTCGGTGACGCGTGTGAACTCCTCGACCACCTGGGCGGCGGCGGCCCGTACGGCTTCCAGCGGCTCGCCCAGCGCGCCGAGCGCGGCCTCGTCCAGCCAGTGGTGCCGGTCGGCGACCCGGGCCGCCGCCGCGGCGATGGCCTCGAACACCGGGCCCGCCGGGGCCATGTCGGTGGCCATCCGGGCGACCGAGAGCGCGTCGGACACCCCGCGGACCAGCTCGGCGTTGCCGATGCGGGCCAGCGGGCCGCCGCCGGCCGGCTGCGCCGCGGCGTGGGCGTCGGAGGTGAACGGGGTGCGCCAGATCTGGACCGGGTGGACCCGGCCCGGCTCCGGGGTGCCGCGCAGGACCGCCAGGGTGCCGTCGTCGAACAGCGCGTGGCCGTACGCGGTCAGCGGGGTGGCGGCCTCCTCGCGGACGAGGTTGTACGGGAGGAGCAGGGTGCGGCCGTCGGCCCGGTCGTGGAAGGCGTAGAGGACGTCCTCGCCGTTCGGGGAGCGGTGTTCGCGGTCGAAGGCGAGACCGGTGGTGTCGGTGTCGAAGGTTTTGGTGGTTCCGGTGGTGAGGTAGTGGCCGCCGGGAAAGACGATGCCCTGGTCCTCGGGCAGCGCGCGGCACGCCTGCCCGATCGCGTCGATCCGGCGTACGTCCTGCGTGCGGGTGTTGAAGACGAGATGGCGGTGTGCGGACTCCTTGTACGGACGGACCCGCACCAGAATCAGCGGCCCGACGCGCGCGTGCGCGACCTCGGCGTCGGCGAGGGACTGGAGCGGTTCGTCCACCGGCTCGGAGTAGAGGCCCTCGGCCGTCTCCGTGTCCGGCTCGGCCTTCAGGGTGAGCGCACCGCCGACGGTCGAGAGGAAGACCTCGCCCTGCACGGAGAGTTGCGGGTAGCGGCCGGGTACGTGGTCCTCTCGGGTGGCGGGCGTCCACGGGAAGTCGTGGGCGGGCGCGGCGGTGTGGTCACGGTCGCCCTTGGCGTCCAGGTAGACGGGTGCGGCGCGCTCCGTTTCCCCGGTGGCGGGAAGCTTCCAGCGCAGTACACGGAGGTCGTCGAGCCGTTCGCCGGTCTGGAAGACGGCGAGCAGCAGGGCGCCGGTGCGGCGGAGCCGGAGCAGCCGGGCCTGCCGGTAGTAGCGGTACAGCTCGTCGAAGTCCCGCTGGAAGCGCGGGTCGTCCAGGAGGCCGGGCAGCGCGTCGGTGTCCGCCGGTTCGAGGCGTACGTCGTCGTCACTGACGTGGAGGCGGTGCAGGGCGAAGACGTCCGGGACGGCGGTCGTCGGCGCGCCGGGCTCCGGCAGCCCGTTGCGGCCGGTCAGCAGCAGGCCGCCGACCGCCACCGCGTCCCGGAGGACGGCCGCGCCGGCGGTGTGGACGTGGCCGGTGCCGAGCAGCGCGAGGTCGGTGCCGCCGAAGGTCTCGACGCGGCGGGCGTTGAGGGCGCGGGCCCGCTCGGCGAGATCGGCGGCGGCGCCCGCGAGACGGTCGCGCAGCACCTCGTACGTGCCGTCGGCGAGGTCGCCTCCGCGGCCGGTGTCCTGGGGCGGTGTGCCGTCGGGACGCTGCGGGCCCCGGCCCGCGTCCCGGGCGTCCGTCTCCGTCATGAGGTCCTGCACGAGTTCCTTCTCCTCCCTGCACGCGGACTGTTCCTCCGGTCCGCGCCCACTCAGCGCGCGCTCACCGGCTCCCCGTCTCCGCTGTTGTGTGGTGGCCGCGCACGGGCGCCCGCCCGTTCCCGCGCGCGGCCGTACTCCCGGCGGCTACTTCGCCGCCACCGCCGCGCCGTTGGCCGGGGACGGTGCCGCGACCGCGTCGGCGATCCGGGTGTCCGCGAGGCCGTTGACGTGGGCGGCGTCCAGCAGGCTCCGGAGCTGTCCGGCCTGCGGGCCGCCCCGGTCGATGAGCTTGGTCAGGGCCCCGGCCAGGGTCAGGTCGCGCAGCCCGGCCGCGCCGAGTCCGCCGAGCATCGTGGTCAGGTCCTTGGTGAAGGTGGACCCGTTCTCGTCCAGCCAGGGGCCGGCGGCCGTACGGACCGTCTCGGAGCGCTCCACCAGTGCGTCCAGCCCCTTGGCGGCGCCGATCGAGCCGGCCAGCCGGTCGAAGAAGACGCTCTCCCCGCCGACGATGTCGATCTTCGCGTTCTCCAGGCCGGTGGCCAGCACCTTCGCCTGGACCTCGGCGATCTCCCGCTGGGCCGCCAGGCCCGCCAGCCGGACCTCCTTGTCGGCGGCCACCCGCAGCCGGTACTCCTCGTGCTCCCGGCTCGCGGCGTCCAGCGCGGCCATCGCCGCGGCCTTCTCGGTGAGCCCGGCCGCCTCGGCCCTGAGCAGCGCCTCGGCCGCCGCCGCCTCGGCCCGGCCCGCCTTCTCGACGGCCGCCGCGTCCCGCTCCCGTACCTCCGCCTCGGCCAGTCCGGCGGCCGCCGCCTCGGCCCGGGTGCCCTCGGCGAGCCGGATCCTGGCCTGGGCGTCCAGGTCGGCGGCCTTGCGCCGGCCCTCGGCCAGCGTCAGTTCCTCGGCGGCGCGGTGCGCGGCGGCCTGTTCGGCGGCCTCGGCCGCCTTGATGTCCTTGACCAGCCGCTGCTGTGCCTCGGCCTCGGCGCGGATGACCAGCGACTGCCGCTCGCGCTCCGCCTCCTCGACCGTACGCAGCTTCTTGATCTCTTCTTCCTGGGCGGCGACGGTCTTCTCGACCGCGATCCGCTCCCGTACGACGTCGGCGATCTCCCGCTTCTCGGCCTCGACCTCCTTGTCGGCGGCGATCCGGGTCAGCTGGGTCTCCCGCTCGCGGGCGATGACCTCCAGGAGGCGGTCCTTCTCGATGCGCTCGTTCTCGATGGCGATGACGCGTTCGCGGTTCTTCTGCGCCACCGCGATCTCGCGTTCGCGGTTCTCGTTCTGGATGCCGAGCGCCTCTTCCGTTTTGAGGTGCGCGGACTGCGAGCGCAGCCGCTCCTCGGCCTGGACCCGGGCCGTCTCGGCCTCCTCCTTGGCGCGTACGGTAGCGATCTCGCGCTGCTGGCGGATCTCCGCGTCGGCCTGGCGGCGCTCCAGCTCCAGGACGGCCTCCCGGGCGTCCACGTTCTGCCGGGTGATCTCCTTCTCCTCGTTGCGCCGGTACTCGTTGGTGCGCACATGCTCGATCGCGGTCAGCTCGGTGATCTTGCGGATGCCCTGCGCGTCGAGGATGTTGGCGGTGTCGAGCTGGTCCAGCGGGGTCTGCTCCAGGTAGTCGATGGCCGCGTCCTCCAGGCTGTAGCCGTTGAGGTCGGTGCCGATGACGGCGATGATCCGGTCCCGGAACTCGTCGCGCTTGGTGTAGAGGTCCTGGAAGTCCAGCTGCTTGCCGACGGTCTTGAGCGCCTCGGAGAACTTGGCGTTGAACAGTTCCTGGAGCGTGCCCACGTCGCTGGCCCGCTCGGTGCCGATGGCCTGGGCGACCTTGACCACGTCCTCCCGGGTCTTGTTGACCCGGACGAAGAACGCGATGCGGATGTCGGCGCGGATGTTGTCCCGGCAGATCAGGCCTTCGTGGCCGGTGCGGCCGATCTCGATGGTCTTCACCGAGATGTCCATCACCTCGGCCCGGTGCAGCACCGGCAGCACCACCGAGCCGGTGAAGGTCACATCGACCTTGCGGTACTTGGAGACGATCAGGGCCTGGCCCTGGTGGACCTTGCGGTAGAGGCGGGTGAGGGCGAGGACCATGACGAGCACGATCAGTACGGCCACGGCGACGGTCACGCCGATTCCTACGGTGATGGCATCCATCGGAACATCAATCCCTGCGGTGTGTCGGGAGGTTCGACGGGCGCGGCGGTGCCTGCGGCGGCGCGGCGCGCTCCGGTCGGTGGTCGGTCGGCGCCCGGGCGGCCGCCGTACGGGTCCGGTCGGTGTCCGTACGAGTCCGGTCGAATCCGGTCAGCGGCCGTATGGGTCCGGTCGGTTCCGGTCGGGTCCGGTCGGCGCTCAGGCGGCCGGGCCGTACGGATCCAGGGCGGCGTCGAAGGGCGCGACCCGGAAGAACTCGCCGTCGGCGTCGTAGTCGAAGATCAGCGCGCTGCTGCCGGCGGTGAGGCCGGTCTTCTCCGTACGGACCTGGATGACGGCCGTCGAGCCGTCGTCGGCGCGCACCTCGGCCTGGCCGAAGTCGGACGAGACCCGGCCGGTGCGGATGACGCACACCCGGCCGACGAAGTCGCCCCGGGAGGCGACCCGTTCAGGAGGCAGCAGGCGGCGGGCCAGGCCGGCCGCGGCGCGGATGCCGATCCAGGCCGCGCACAGCGCGAGCACCAGCGCGGCGGCGCGCATCGGCAGGCTGTCGGTCAGCGCGGCACCGGCCAGGGACACGGCCCAGGCGATCAGCACGCCGAGCGAGAGGGCGACCGTCACGGGCAGTCCGGCGGGGCCGGCGGAGCCGCCGTCGACACCCTCACCCCCGTCGAGGATGTCGACGCCTGCCCCGCCGATCAGCACCAGCAGCCAGTAGACGGCCACCACGAGCAGCGCGAAGGTGAAGAGCACGGCCGGGAAGGCGAGCGCGGCCCGTGTGAATGCCCCGAAGTCGCCCATGGCCGTCCGTCCCCCCGTTCGCGGTGTTCCTGCCGGTTCCTTGATGGTGGCAAGGGAACAGGGGGCCGCACATTGCCGGATCCCGGCAATCTTTATACGTTCCTGATGTCCTGTTAACGGGCAGTGGTCTTGCCGCCGCGGGTGGCCGGAGGGTACGAATAGCGGCCGGTTTCCGCCCCGCAGCGCGGCCTACAGGGGCTTGTCCGGCCAGCCGAGCAGCCGCGCGCCCATCGCCGCCGTTTCCAGGGTGAAGCGCTGGAGGGCGTCGGCCGGGTCGTAGCCGGTGAGGAACTTGATGCGCTCCAGGCGGTACGACAGGGTGCGCACGCTGACCTTCAGGCGGCGGGCCGCCTCGGCGTTCACGTACCCGGCCGCCGCGCACGCGCCGATCGTCTCCAGCAGTGGCCCGGCGCCGCCGCGCGACTGCGTCAGCGGGCCGAGGACCGTCCGCACGAGGTCGGCCATGGCCGCCCGGTCACGCAGCAGCACGGGAAAGACCAGCAGGTCGGCGGCGCGCAGCACCGGTTCGTCCAGCTCCAGCTGCTCGGCCAGCTCCAGCGCGCCGAGGGCTTCCTCGTACGAGCGCACCACGCCGCCGGCGCCGGAGTGCGCCCGGCCCAGGGCCACCCGCCGCGCGCCGGGCCGGCCCACGTCGGGCCAGCGGGCGTAGGTGGCGAAGGCGTCCAGCACGGTGCGCTCGCGGCTCGCGCCGACGCAGATCAGCCGGCCCTCCTTGGTGGTGATCAGTACGTCGCGGTCGCCGAACCGGCCGAGCAGTTCGCGTTCGACCCGGCGGGCGACCGGGTGGATGTCGTCGAAGGGCTCGTCGCCCTCGGCCACCGCGACCGCGTGCTCGTGGGCCAGCCGCAGCCCGAACCGCTCGGCGCGCTCGGCCAGCCGCCCCAGGTCGCTGCGCCCGTACAGGAGGTCGTCGACGAACTCGCGGCGCTCGGCCTCCTCCTGCCGTACGGCGAGCCGCTGCGCCCGCTCGTGCCCCTCGCCGAACGCGGCGATCGCGGCGTCCACCGCGCCCAGCACGGCGTCGCCGGTGCGGGCCCGCTCCGCGGCGCCCGCCGCCCGCGCCACTCCCGGCAGCGTGCCCCACACCCGCCGGGTCTCCCCCAGGAAGAGCCCGACCGCTTCGCGCAGCCCGTGCCCCGACTCGGCGGCCCGCTCCCCCAGTTCCCGCAGCGCGTCCAGCTCCGTACGCCGGGGCAGCCGCCCGGTGTCGGACACCTCGGCGAGGAGCGTGGTGTACCCCTCCAGGAATTCCGGGGACATCCCGCCGTGCTGCACCGTCCGCTCTCCTCGCCGCCGCGCCGTTTCTCCGCCCCGGCCTTCGGGGCGGGTCCATCCTGCCGGACGGCGCCGGGAGCGCCGGAATCGGTACGGTCCGGTGCGGTACGGCCGGAGTGGGACAGCCGTAGCGGTACGCCCGTAACGGGGCGAACGCTGCCGTACGGCCCGTGACGGCGGGCCCCTCCTACACCTCCTGCGGTGCCGGGCCGGCGGTGTGCGGGTGCCGGGCGACCAGTTCGCCGAGTCCCTGGCGGGTGACGACGAGCAGGACCCGGTCCTGGGGACGCAGCTCATAGTCGTCACCCAGTTCCCGTACCAGCCGGGCCCGGCCACGTTCCGGGGCTTCCGGGGCGGCGGCGGGCGCGGTGTCCGGCGGGCCGTCGGGCGCCGAGGTGTCCACGGCCAGAACGCGCAGCAGGCCGGGCCGGAAGACGTCGGCGATCCTGCGGCCCTCCAGGGCGGCGTGGCCGCGCGCCTCGACCCGGGCGACCAGCAGCACCCGCCGCTCGACGGGGATGGCGCCGAGGATCTGGCGGCCCATCATCGCGCCGGCGAAGGCGGGTGCGGCCAGGAAGCTGACGCTGCGGCTACGGGTACGGGCCTGGGGATGGGCGGCGCGCAGTGTGCGGTAGACGGCGGTGGCGAAGCGGTCGTCGAACAGGCGCAGCGTCACCCGGAGCCGGGGCTTGACCGAGCGGGCATACAGCGCCGCCTCCAGGTTGGTGGTGTCATCGCTGGTCAGGGCGAGCAGGGCATGGGCACGCTGGATTTTTGCGGCTTCCAGTACGCCTTCGTGCGTGACGTCCCCGACGACGGTCGGCACCCGCAGCCGACGCGCCAGCGCGATGCCGCGCGCCTCCGGGTCGGCCTCCACACACACCACGGGGGTGCCCAGCTCATGCAGCCGGGCCAGCACCCGCGTACCGACCTTGCCGAGACCGAGCAATACGACGTGCCCGGACAGCCCGCGGGGCGGCCGGCGTAGCGCGGAGGCGTTGCGGAAGGTGCCGAGTCCTTCCAGCGCGGCGGCCACCAGGACCGGCAGCAGCAGCAAACCGGTGAGGCCGGACAGGAGTTGCAGCACCTTGCGGGAGACCGGCTCGCCGATGGCCGGTTCGTTGATGGCGAAGAGGTCGAGGAGCGAAAGGTAGGCGGCGTGCAGCGGGGAGTCGCCGGTGGTCAGGGAGGAGGCGACGGCCAGGGCGAGGACCGCGCCGACGACGCCGGCCAGCGACCAGCGCAGCCGCCGGGAGAAGAACGTGCCCAGCGGCACACCCCGGCCGCGCAGGCTGACCAGGCCCCACAGGCGGCCCACACCGCTGCGCCGTACCGGGTTTTCGGGGCCGCCCCGGCCGCCAGGGCGCTGCTGGCGGCCCCGGTAGGTGACGGTTTCCAGGACGACGGAGCCGCGGCCCGTGGCCGCGGCGGCGGTGGCCTCGTCGGGGAGGAGTACGGGGCCTTCGTCGGCGGCCGGGCCCTCGTCCGCCCGGCCGGTGCCGCTCCCGGGCGTGTCGGCGGGGAGGTCGGCCGTCGCGGACAGGACGGCGAGCGGGCACAGCCCGGGGGCGGCGGTGCGGGCGGGGCCGCGTTCCACGGCGCGCAGCAGCAGGCCGTCGGCCTCGATGACCTTGCTGGTGCCGGCCACGGCGGTGGCCGCCAGCGCGGGCGCCACGGTGTCGGCGTCGGAGAGCACCGTGGTGGACGCGTCGGCGCCCTCGGTGTCCAGGGCGCCGACGGCCGCGGCCTGGTCGAGCAACTGCTCCAGGTACTGGCCGAGTTTGCGGTTGTAGAGCCGGATCACCAGCCGCAGCCGGGGGTTGAGCCGCCGGGCGCGCAGCGCGGCGTGGATGTTGGTCTCGTCATCGTCGTAGACCAGCGCGAGCGCGCCCGCCGTGCCGATGCCGGCCTCGGTCAGCGCGGCGTCGTCGGCCTCCGGCGCCTCCAGGACCCGTATGGGTTCGTCGGGCGGTTCTTCGGCGCCGCCGACGGCGCCGCCCGAGGCCGGCGCGTTCCCGGGCGCGCCGTCGGGCGGGCCGGACGGTGTGCGGACCATGGCGGCGGAGACGCGGCCCAGCAGCGCCTGGGCCCGGCCCAGCGGTCCGGGCGGCGGCGGGATGCGGGGCCGGTGCGGTTCCCTGGCGGAGGGGACGACGAGCGTGACCCGCTCCCGGTAGACGTCCTTGAGCTCGGCGGCGAGGCGGCGCGCGAGGGCGTCGTCGCCGCAGACGACCATATGTGGGGCGGCTGCGCTGTATTGGGGCTGCTGGGGCACGGTGGACACGACGCTCAGCGTGCCGTACGGAGCCGTCCGTACGCACCTGATCACGACCGGGCGCGGGGCCCGGACCTGGGCGAAGGGGACCGGTCCGGACACGCCGGGCGCTCCCGTACGGACTCCGCCCGCATGATCACCGATCAGATTCCGGTCCGTACCGCAAGGAAACTTACCCGAAGCTTATGTTCTCTTGTCGCGTTCTTAACGCCCGGGACGGCCGTGCGGGCGAACCGCGTGGCCGCACCGGCCGCCATGCCAGGTAGCGTGGTCGCCGAACACGCCAGGTACGAAAGCAGCCGGCGTCACAGCACAGGAAAGGTGCGAGGTAGGGGCCGATGCACATCGTCATCATGGGGTGCGGGCGGGTGGGTTCCGCGCTCGCACAGACCCTGGAGAGCCAGGGTCATACGATCGCGGTGGTCGACCAGGACCCCACCGCCTTCCGCCGTCTGGGCTCCGCCTTCGGCGGCCGCCGGGTGACCGGAGTCGGCTTCGACCAGGACACGCTGCGCGAAGCCGGGATCGAGGAGGCGGGTGCCTTCGCCGCCGTCAGCAGCGGCGACAACTCCAACATCATCGCGGCCCGGGTGGCCCGCGAGATGTTCGGCGTGGCGAACGTCGCGGCGCGGATCTACGACCCGCGCCGTGCCGAGGTCTACCAGCGCCTGGGCATCCCGACGGTGGCCACCGTGCGCTGGACCGCCGACCAGATGCTGCGCCGGCTGCTGCCCTCGGGGGCCGAGCCGCTGTGGCGCGACCCGAGCGGCGGCGTCCAGCTCGCCGAGGTGCACACCTCGCCGGCCTGGGTGGGCCACAAGATCAGCAGGCTGCAGGAGGAGACCGGGGTGCGCGTGGCCTTCCTCACCCGTCTGGGTGAGGCGATGCTGCCGACCTCGCAGACCGTCCTCCAGGAAGGCGACCTGGTGCACGTGATGATGCGCACCGACGAGGTCGAGAAGGTGGAAGCGGTGTTCGCCGAAGGGCCCGAGGAGGCGCACGCATGAGAGTCGCGATTGCGGGCGCGGGCGCGGTGGGACGGTCCATCGCGGGCGAGCTCCTGGAGAACGGCCACGAGATCCTGCTCATCGACAAGGCGCCGACGGCGATCTCGGTCGAGCGGGTGCCGCTGGCGGAGTGGCTGCTGGCCGACGCCTGCGAGATCACCTCGCTGGACGAGGCCGCGCTGCAGCGCTGCAACGTCGTCATCGCGGCGACCGGCGACGACAAGGTCAACCTGGTCGTCTCGCTGCTCGCCAAGACCGAGTACGGCGTGCCGCGGGTGGTGGCCCGGGTGAACAACCCCAAGAACGAGTGGCTGTTCAACGAGGCGTGGGGCGTGGACGTCGCCGTCTCCACGCCGCGCCTGATGTCGGCGCTGGTCGAGGAGGCGGTGAGCGTCGGCGATCTCGTACGGCTGCTGCGCTTCAGCCACGGCGACGCCAACCTCGTGGAGCTGACCCTGCCGCCGGAGGCGGCGCTGGCCGGCACCCGGGTCGGCGACGTCGAGTGGCCCGAGGACACCTCCCTGGTCACGATCATCCGCGGCAACCGGGTGCTCACGCCGAACAAGGAGGACGCGCTGGAGGCGGGCGACGAGCTGCTGTTCGTCGCGGCCCAGTCGCGCGAGGAGCAGCTGGAGGACCTGCTGTCGGTACGCCGCGAGGCGTGATCGCGGGCGGGCCGCCGAGCGGCGGACGCAACAGGGCCGGGAACCGTGTGGTTCCCGGCCCTGCCGCGTCCGTGCGGCCCGGCGTCAGCGGCGGTGCCGGGGCGTCCGGCCCGGCTGCTCCGCGGCCAGCGCCTGCGGCGTGATGTCCTTGGCGAGGTCGTCGGCCACCCCGTCCAGGATGCGGTCCTCCAGCGTCGCGCGCTCGCGCGCCGCCTTCGCCTCCTCCTCGGCCTTCTCCTTGGCCTCCATCTCGGCGAAGACGTCGATCGGCGCCGGTGCCTTGGCCAGGAACAGCCAGGTCAGCCAGACCGCCAGCAGGAACGGCGGGATCTTCAGCGCGATCAGCACCCAGCCGAGGTGGGTGGTGTCCGCCCACCAGTACAGCGGGAAGAGGATCGCGCACTTGGCCAGCAGGATCAGGCCCCAGGCCCAGCTGGCCTTGGCGTACGCCTTCTTGCGGCCCGGGTTGCGGGTGCGCCAGGAGAGGTTCTCCTTGAACACCGGCCCCAGGATCAGGCCGATCAGCGGCGCCCCGGCCAGCGTGGTGACGATGTAGGCGACGCCCAGGCCCAGCGTGTAGAGCATGCCGGGCAGGTAGAAGTCCTTGGCGTTGCCGGTCATCATCGCGAAGACCACGCCGAAGGCCACCCCGAAGACGCCGCTGAAGGCGTGCTTGACGGTGTCCTTGCGGACCAGGCGGGCGGCGGCCAGCACCAGCGAGACGGCCAGCGCGGCGATCGCGGAGAGGTGCAGGTCCTTGTTGACCGTGTAGATCGTGACGAACAGCAGGCCGGGCAGGACGGTCTCCACCATGCCGCGTACGCCGCCGAAGGCTTCGAAGAGGGCCGCCTCGGTGACGGCTCTGCCGTCGGGGGCGCCGTCCGGCTCCCGGGCCGGCCCGTCGGCCGGTCCGGTGGTTCGCGTGGATCGGTCGTCAGACGTCACCGGCTACTCCTGTCCGAGTGGTCGGAGTTCGTACTTCGGATTGAACAGCACCCGGCGTCCGTGGCTCATGGAGATCCGGCCCGAGGCGATGAGCTTGCGGCCGGGCTCTATGCCGGTGATGGCACGCCGGCCCAGCCACACCACGTCCAGCGCGGCGGAGCCGTCGAACAGCTCCGCCTCCAGGGCGGGCACACCGGCGCGCGGCCGCAGGGTCACATGCCGCAGGGTGCCGGTGACCTTGACGATCTGCCGGTCGTCGCAGTCGCAGATGCGCGTGCAGCCGGTGTTCTCGGCGTCCTGCTGGAGCTCGGCGGACTCCAGCTCCTCCTCGGAGGAGGAGAGCCTGTCGAGCATCCGGCGGAACCGGCCTGCCGGCTTCTCGGATCGGGTCCCAGCACTCATGAGGCCAGCGTACCGGTGCGCGGGCCCCGGGATCACGGCTGCGGAGCGCGGCGCGCGGTCCGGGCGTGCGCGCCCCTGCGGCCCGCCGTACACTCCCGGCGCCCGCGCCCGGTCACTGCTCGAAGCGGTAGCCCATGCCCGGCTCGGTGACGAAGTGCCGCGGGTGCGAGGGATCGCTCTCCAGCTTCCGGCGCAGCTGGGCCATGTAGACCCGCAGGTAGTTGGTCTCGGTGCCGTACGAGGGCCCCCAGACCTCCTGGAGGAGCTGCTTCTGGCTGACGAGACGTCCCGTATTGCGGACCAGGACCTCCAGGAGATGCCACTCGGTCGGCGTAAGGCGGACGTCCCGGCCGCCGCGGTTGACCTTCTTGGCGGCGAGATCGACGGTGAACCCGTCGGTCTCCACGATCACCGCGTCCTCGGCCGGCCCGGTCGGCTCGGCCCGGCGCACCGCGGCCCGCAGCCGGGCCAGCAGCTCGTCCATCCCGAACGGCTTGGTGACGTAGTCGTCCGCCCCGGCGTCCAGCGCCTCGACCTTCTCGTCGGAGGTCTGCCGGGCGGAGAGCACCAGGATCGGTACCCGGGTCCAGCCCCGCAGCCCCTTGATCACCTCCACGCCGTCCATGTCGGGCAGGCCCAGGTCCAGGACGATGACGTCGGGGTGGCGGGCGGCGGCCAGCTTGAGGGCGGTGGCCCCGTCGGGGGCGGCGTCGACCTCGTACTTGCGCGCCTTCAGGTTGATCACGAGGGCCCGTACGATCTGCGGCTCGTCATCGACCACAAGCACCCGGTTCACTGTCGTTCTCCTCGTGGTGGGGAAACCCGCCGGGCCGTGCCCGCGGGGTGTCGGCTGGAAGGCGGCTCCAGGGGGCCGGGAGGCGTCTCGTGCGGGGCCGCTCCATGGCGGGCCGGGCGCGCGCTCACGTCGTCGCCTGGGCCGGGAGGTCGGGCCGCACCGGCGGACGGCCGGGCGCGGCACGCAGGGTGAGGACCATGGTCATACCGCCGCCGGGGGTGTCCTCGGCGGCGAGCGTGCCGCCCATCGCCTCCGCGAAACCGCGGGCGACGGCCAGGCCCAGACCCACGCCCGCGCCGCGCGGCGCGTCCCCGTACCGCTGGAACGGCTCGAAGATCCGGTCCTTGGCGCTGTCCGGCACGCCGGGGCCGCGGTCGGCGATACGCAGCTCGACGCGGTCGCCGAGGGCGCTCGCGGAGACCAGCACCCGCTCGCCGTCCGGGCTGTACTTGACGCCGTTCTCCACGAGATTGGCCACGGAGCGCTCCAGCAGGCCCGGGTCGACGGCGACGATCGGCAGTTCCTCGGGGATGTCGAGGGTGACGCTGCCCTCGGGGACGCCGCCGAGGGCCATCGGCACCACCTCGTCGAGGTCGATCTCGCGGATCAGCGGGGTGACGGTGCCGGTCTGCAGGCGGGACATGTCCAGCAGGTTGCCCACCAGGTGGTCCAGCCGGTCGGCGCCCGCCTCGATGCCCGCCAGCAGCTCCGCCTCGTCGTCCTCGGACCAGGCCACGTCATCGGAGCGCAGCGAGGTCACCGATGCCTTGATGCTGGCCAGCGGGGTGCGCAGATCGTGGCTGACGGCGGCCAGCAGCGCCGTACGGATGCGGTTGCCCTCGGCCAGCTCGCGGGCCCGCTCCGCCTCGCCGACCAGCCGCTGGCGGTCCAGGACGACGGCGGCCTGGGCGGCGAACGCGGCCAGCACCCGGCGGTCCTCGGCGGGCAGCACCCGGCCGGTGAGCGCCAGCGCCATGTGGTCGCCGACCGGCATGTCCACGTCGGCGTCCTCGGGGCGCAGCAGCGGCTTGGCCTCCCGGTCGCCGTCCGGAGCACCGCCCACCCGGCCCGCGCAGGTCCACGGTTCGACGTCCCCGGCCCGCTCCAGCAGCGCGACCGACTCCATGCCGAAGGTCTCCCGCACCCGTTCCAGGAGCGCGTCCAGCGTCGTCTCGCCGCGCAGCACGCTGCCCGCCAGGAAGGAGAGGATCTCCGACTCGGCGCGCAACCGGGCCGCCTGGTGGGTGCGGCGGGCGGCCAGGTCGACCACGGAGGCGACCGAGACGCCGACCGCGAAGAAGATCACGATCGCGACGATGTTCTTGGGGTCGGCGATGGTGACCGAGTGGGTGGGCGGGGTGAAGTAGAAGTTCAGCAGCAGCGAGCCGACGGCGGCAGCCGCCAGCGCCGGCAGCAGCCCGCCGACCAGCGCGGCGGCGACGGTCAGGAACAGGAAGAGCAGGACGTCGTTGGCCAGCCCGGGGCCGTTGTCGATGGCGGTGAGCACCAGTGAGAGCAGGACCGGTGCCACCACGCCGAGCAGCCAGCCGGCGATGATCCGGGCCCGGCCCAGCCGGGCGCCGCGCGCGACGGGCAGGCCGCGCCCCTTGGCGACCTCGTCGTGGGTGACGATGTGGACGTCCAGGTCGGGGCCGGAATCCCGGGCGACGGTGGCGCCGACGCCCGGCCCGAAGACGTACTGCCACGTCTTGCGGCGGCTGGAGCCCAGCACGATCTGCGTGGCGTTGACCCCGCGCGCGAACTCCAGCAACGCGTTCGGTATGTCGTCCCCTATGACATGGTGGAACGTCCCGCCGAGGTCCTCGACGAGAGTGCGCTGCACGGCGAGTTCCTTGGGCGAGGCGGAGGTCAGCCCGTCGCTGCGCGCTATGTAGACGGCGAGCACCTCGCTGCCCGAGCCCTTGGCCGCCATCCGGGACGCGCGGCGGATGAGCGTACGCCCTTCCGGGCCGCCGGTGAGGCCGACGACGATGCGCTCGCGCCCCGCCCAGATCTTGGACACACTGTGCTCGGAACGGTACTGCTGGAGATATTCGTCGACCCGGTCGGCCACCCACAGCAGCGCGAGCTCCCGCAGAGCGGTCAGATTGCCCGGCCGGAAGTAGTTCGACAGGGCGGCGTCCACCTTGTCGGGCTTGTAGATGTTGCCGTGCGCCATCCGGCGCCGGATCGCCTCGGGCGACATGTCGACCAGCTCGATCTGGTCGGCCCGCCGGACGATCTCGTCCGGCACGGTCTCGCGCTGCCGCACACCCGTTATCGACTCGACCACGTCGCCCAGCGATTCGAGGTGCTGGATGTTGACCGTCGAGATCACGTCGATCCCGGCCTCCAGCAGCTCCTCGACGTCCTGCCAGCGCTTGGCGTTACGGGAGCCGGGCACGTTCGTGTGCGCGAGCTCGTCCACGAGCGCGACGGCCGGCTTGCGCCGCAGCACCGCGTCCACGTCCATCTCGGTGAAGGCGGAACCGCGGTACTCCAGCTCCACGCGCTCGATCTGCTCCAGCCCGTGCAGCATGACCTCCGTACGGGGCCGGTCGTGGTGCTCGACGAACGCCACCACGGCGTCCGTCCCGCGCTCCACCCGCCGGTGCGCCTCGGACAGCATCGAGTACGTCTTGCCGACGCCCGGTGCCGCGCCGAGGTAGATCCGAAGCTTGCCGCGTGCCATGGCCCCATTGTCTTACGTCGAAGCCGCCCCCACCGGGCTGACCCTGAGCCGACCCTACCGACCACAGAACGCCACAAAAGGCGCAGGTGGGGGATGGGGAGTGGGTCTTTACGGGACTCTGATACGGAAGCCAGGTCCTGGCCCGCGATCTCCCCGTTCCCCGGCCCGCACGTTCAAGTCCGGAGGCACAGTGCAAGAACGTGCTCTTGCCCGATCCGGACGGGCCCATGACAGCGGCGAACGTTCCGTAGGGCAACTCCGCCGTGACGTCGTCGAGCACCACGACAGCGGCTTTCCCACTGCCGTGCGACTTGGTCACGCCGCTGAGGCGCACCGCCCAGGGGACCGCCGCGCCTGGGCATGCTCCTGTGGCCGGTTGTGGGCCGCCCCGTCCTCATGGTGGCGGTAGATCCCCGCGCCTGCGTGCTTGTCGCTCACCGACTCCGCGACCATGGCAGCCATGACCGACGTACACACCCATCTCGCACGCACCGCGGAACTCGACGCGCGTACTCGCGCCGCGGCGAGAGCTCTTCTCCATGACGTCTTCGAGGGCGATATGACCGAGGAGGACTGGGATCACGCGCTGGGCGGGGTGCATGCTCTCGTGTGGGAGGGGGGCGAGTTGATCGGGCATGCCTCCGTTGTGCAGCGTCAGATGCTGCATGATGGGCGGTCCCTGCGCTGCGGGTACGTGGAAGGGGTCGGCGTGCGCGCGGACCGGCGCGGGCGGGGGCACGGGGCGGCGATGATGTCGGCTCTGGAGCGGGTCGTGCGGGATGCGTACGATTTCGGGGCCCTCAGTGCCTCCGACGGAGCCGCCACCTTATACGCGGCCCGCGGTTGGCGGCCCTGGCAGGGGGCCTCGTACGTCCTCTCCCCGTCCGGCCTGAAGCGCACCGAGGAGGAGGACGACGGCATCCACGTTCTGCCGGGGGCGGTGCCCTTGGATCTGGCGGGCGACCTGGCCTGCGACTGGCGGAGTGGGGACGTGTGGTGAGGCGGTCGGACCGGCGGCAGGCCCGTCCGTGCGTGCACGGTCGGGCCTGCGGACCTGGGGCGGGCCGGTGGTGTCCGCCGGCCGTACGGGAGCGCCTTACGGCTACTTGGTCCCGGTCAGCTCCCTGAGCCCCACGTTCAGCTTCAGCACATTCACCCTCGGCTCCCCCATGAAGCCCAGTACCCGGCCCTCGGTGGTGTCCTCGACCAGGCGTTCCACCTTGGTGCGGTCCAGGTGGTTCTCCTTTGCCACCCGGTTGACCTGGAGTTTCGCGTAGGCCGGGGAGATGTCGGGGTCGAGGCCGGAGCCGGAGGAGGTGACGGCGTCGGCCGGGACCTCGGACTGGGGGACGCCGTAGGTGCCGGCGACCCACTTCTTGCGTTCCTTGACGGCGGCTATCAGGTCGGTGTTGGTCGCGCCCTGGTTGGTGGCGCCGGAGACCTGGAGGTCGTACTGGGTGTTGACGCCGTTGGTCTTGTTGCTGCCGAGTCCCGCGGACGGGCGCGGCTGGAAGTAGCGCAGGTCCGGGATCGGGTCGCCCTTGCCGTCCCGGCCCTTGTCGTAGCGCTGGCCGAGGAGTTCGGAGCCGACGGCCTTGCCGTTCTGCGTCACCTCGGAGCCGTTGGCCTTGCTGTTGAAGGCGGCCTGGGCGATGCCGGTGACGACCAGCGGGTAGAGCACGCCGCAGACCACGGTGAGGACGAGCAGGGCGCGCAGGCCGGCGCCGAGGAGCCGGCCGCTGTTGCGTACCGCGTTGTTCATGAGGGAGTCACCCGATCCCGGGGATCAGCGAGATGAGCAGGTCGATGAGTTTGATGCCGACGAACGGGGCGATCAGGCCGCCCAGTCCGTAGATGCCGAGGTTGCGGCGGAGCATCCGGTCCGCGCTCACCGGGCGGTAGCGCACGCCCTTGAGGGCCAGCGGGACCAGCGCCACGATGATCAGCGCATTGAAGATGATCGCGGACAGGATCGCGGTCTGCGAGCTGTGCAGCCGCATGATGTTGAGGGTGTCCAGGCCCGGGTAGGCCACCGCGAACATCGCCGGGATGATCGCGAAGTACTTCGCGACGTCGTTGGCGATCGAGAAGGTGGTCAGCGCGCCCCGGGTGATCAGCAGCTGCTTGCCGATCTCGACGATCTCGATGAGCTTGGTCGGGTTGGAGTCCAGGTCCACCATGTTCCCGGCCTCCTTGGCGGCCGAGGTGCCGGTGTTCATGGCGACCCCCACGTCCGCCTGGGCCAGGGCCGGCGCGTCGTTGGTGCCGTCGCCGGTCATCGCGACCAGCTTGCCGCCGGACTGCTCGCGCTTGATGAGCGCCATCTTGTCCTCGGGCGTGGCCTCGGCGAGGAAGTCGTCCACGCCCGCCTCGTCGGCGATGGCCTTGGCCGTCAGCGGGTTGTCGCCCGTGATCATGACGGTCTTGATGCCCATCTTGCGCAGCTCGGCGAAGCGTTCGCGCATGCCGTCCTTGACGACGTCCTTGAGGTGGATGACGCCCAGGACGCGGGCGCCCCGCTCGTCCTCCAGGGCGACCAGCAGCGGCGTGCCGCCCGCCTCGGAGATGCCGTTCGCCAGCCGGTCGGCGTCGTCGGCGACGGTGCCGCCCCGCTCGCGCACCCACGCGATGACCGATCCGCTCGCGCCCTTGCGGACCCGGCGTACGGCGCCGTGCTCGGTGACGTCCACGCCCGACATGCGGGTCTGGGCGGTGAAGGGCACCCACGTGGCGTCGACCAGCTCGCCCTGGTGGCGCTCGCGCAGCCCGTACTTCTCCTTGGCCAGGACGACGATGGAGCGGCCCTCGGGCGTCTCGTCGGCGAGCGAGGAGAGCTGGGCCGCGTCCGCGACCTCGGCCTCCGTGACGCCCTTGACCGGCACGAACTCGGCTGCCTGGCGGTTGCCGAGGGTGATGGTGCCGGTCTTGTCGAGCAGCAGCGTGGAGACGTCGCCGGCGGCCTCGACCGCGCGCCCGGACATCGCCAGCACATTGCGCTGGACCAGGCGGTCCATGCCCGCGATGCCGATGGCCGACAGCAGCGCGCCGATCGTGGTGGGGATCAGGCAGACCAGCAGCGCCAGCAGGACGATCATGGGCTGCTCGGCGCCCGCGTAGACCGCGAACGGCTGGAGCGTGACGACGGCCAGCAGGAAGACGACGGTGAGCGAGGCGAGCAGGATGTTCAGCGCGATCTCGTTCGGCGTCTTCTGCCGGGCGGCGCCCTCGACGAGGTTGATCATCCGGTCGATGAAGGTCTCGCCGGGCTTGGTGGTGATCTTGACGACGATGCGGTCGGAGAGCACCTTCGTACCGCCGGTGACCGCGGACCGGTCGCCGCCGGACTCGCGGATGACCGGCGCCGACTCGCCCGTGATGGCCGACTCGTCGACCGACGCGACGCCTTCGACGACATCGCCGTCACCGGGGATGATGTCGCCGGCCTCGCAGACGACGAGGTCGCCGATGCGCAGGTCGGTGCCGGGCACCAGCTCCTCGGTGCCGCCGTTCAGCCGGCGGGCCACGGTGTCCGTCTTGGCCTTGCGCAGCGTGTCCGCCTGCGCCTTGCCGCGGCCCTCGGCCACCGCCTCCGCGAGGTTGGCGAAGAGCACCGTGAGCCAGAGCCAGGCGGCGATGGCCCAGCCGAACCAGTCCCCCGGCGACATCAGCGCGAAGACCGTGGTCAGCACCGAGCCGACCTCGACCACGAACATCACCGGGGACTTGACCAGCACCCGGGGGTCCAGCTTGCGCACCGCGTCCGGCAGCGACCTGACCAGTTGCTTCGGGTCGAAGAGACCGCCGCCGACACGGCCGTCGCCGTCCGGCTGGTGTCCGCCGGGCACGTCCTGGTGGGGCGCGCGGGTCGGTGTTGCGGTGGTCATGGAGCGGTGCTCCTCTTGCTGTACGTCGTTTACGTCGGTGGTCATGACAACCCCTCCGCGATCGGGCCGAGGGCCAGCGCCGGGAAGTACGTCAGACCGGTGATGATGAGGATCGTGCCGACCAGCAGCCCGGCGAAGAGCGGCTTCTCGGTACGCAGCGTGCCGGCGGTCTCCGGGACCGGCTTCTGCCCGGCCAGCGAGCCGGCCAGGGCCAGCACGAACACCATCGGCAGGAAGCGGCCGAGCAGCATCGCCAGCCCGATCGTGGTGTTGTACCAGGGCGTGTTGGCGTTCAGGCCGCCGAAGGCCGAGCCGTTGTTGTTGGCGCCGGAGGTGAACGCGTAGAGCACCTCGGAGAAGCCGTGCGGACCGGCGCCCAGCGCCTTGGTGTTGAGCATCGAGCCGAGCGCGTCCGGCAGCACCATCGAGGCGGCGGTGAAGCCGAGCACCAGCGTCGGGGTGATGAGGATGTAGCAGGCCGCGAGCTTGATCTCGCGGGTGCCGATCTTCTTGCCCAGGTATTCGGGGGTACGGCCCACCATCAGACCGGCGATGAACACCGCGATCACGGCCATCACGAGCATGCCGTACAGGCCGGAGCCGACGCCGCCGGGCGCGATCTCGCCGAGCATCATGCCCAGCAGCTGGATGCCGCCGCCGAAGGCCGTGAAGGAGTCGTGGAAGGAGTCCACCGCGCCGGTCGAGGTGAGGGTGGTGGCGACCGAGAAGATCGACGAACCGCCGATGCCGAAGCGGTTCTCCTTGCCCTCCATCGCGGCGCCGGCCGCCTGGAGCGCCGGGCCGCCGTGCGCGAACTCGGTCCACATCATCAGGGCGGTGAAGCCGAGCCAGATGACGCCCATCGTGGCCAGGACCGCGTACCCCTGCCGTACGTTGCCGACCAGCCGGCCGAAGGTACGGGTCAGCGAGAACGGGATGACCAGGATGAGGAAGACCTCGAAGAGGTTGGTGAAGCCGTCGGGGTTCTCGAAGGGGTGGGCGGAGTTGGCGTTGAAGTAGCCGCCGCCGTTGGTGCCCAGCTCCTTGATGACCTCCTGGGACGCGACCGCGCCGCCGCCGGTCTGCTGGGTGCCGCCCATGAACTGCCCGACCTCGTGGATGCCGGAGAAGTTCTGGATCGCACCGCACGCGACCAGCACGAGCGCACCGATGACCGCGATCGGTATGAGCACCCGTACGGTGCCGCGCACCAGGTCCGTCCAGAAGTTGCCCAGGTCGCCGGTACGGGTGCGGGAGAAGCCGCGTACGAGGGCGATGGCGACGGCCATGCCGGTCGCGGCCGAGACGAAGTTCTGCACCGCCAGGCCGGCCGTCTGCACGACGTGGCCCATGGCCTGTTCACCGCTGTACGACTGCCAGTTGGTGTTGGCCACGAACGACGCGGCGGTGTTGAACGCCTGGTCCGGGCTGATGGACGTGAAGCCGTACGACAGCGGCAGGGCGCCCTGGACGCGCTGGAGCAGGTAGAGGAAGAGCACGCCGGCCAAGGAGAACGCGAGGACGCCGCGCAGGTACGCGGGCCAGCGCATCTGCGTGTCCGGGTGGGCGCCGATGCAACGGTAGATGATCTTCTCGACGCGCAGGTGCTTGCGGGAGCTGTACACGGCGGCCATGTAGTCGCCGAGCGGGCGGTACGCCAGGGCGAGCGCGGCCACGAGCGCGATGAGCTGGAGCACGCCGGCCAGGATGGGGCTCATAAGGACGCTCAGAACCTCTCCGGGAAGACGAGGGCGAGGACCAGGTAGCCGAGCAGGGCGACGGCGACGATCAGGCCGACGACGTTCTCGATGGTCACAGCTTCGTCACCCCCTTGGCGACGAGGGCCACCAGCGCGAAGACCGCGAGCGTGGTGACGACGAAGGCCACGTCGGCCATCGTGTGCTCCTAGTGGGATCGGTGGAACTGACCCCTAGAGCAAACCCCCAACCTGACCCTTTCCGACCACCGTTGACGCCTCCCTTACGGCCATGAGCATTGCATTGACGATTCCCATACGCTTCCTGCCCTGACCTGCAAAAACACCGATGGGCCGCACCCCCCACAAGGGAGTACGGCCCACCGGCGACGCACGTTTCGAGCCACACGGGACGCCCGGGCGGGCGCCGCGCGTCAGCGGATCTCGGTGATCTCCGGGCCCCGTTCCAGGCGTTCGACGCCGCCGCCGAAGCGGGAGGTTTCGGAGGGGTCCTGCTGGACGCCGTCGGGGACCATCTGGGCGTCCTCGGGGAGCTTGAGGACGATGGGGTCGCGGGGGGCCATGGGGGCCTCGCCGCGGACGACGACGGTGTCCTTGAAGATGTGCTCCAGAATGCCGGCGGCCTCGGGCTGGACCGCGCCCTGGCCGGAGATGACGCCGCGCAGGAACCAGCGCGGGCCGTCGACGCCGACGAAGCGCACGACCTGGACGCCGTTGGTGCCGTCCGGGAGCTGGACGGGGACCTGGGCGCGCAGTTCCCAGCCCAGCGGGCCCTCGACCTCGTCGACGACGCCACCCTGCTGGGTGATGCCGGCGCCGATCTCCTCGCGGACCTCGCCCCAGATGCCCTCCTTCTTGGGCGCGGCGAACGCCTGGAGCTGTACGGCGCTGTCCTGGAGCACCACGGTCGCGGCGACGATCGCGTCGCCCGCGACCTCCACGCGCAGTTCCATGCCTTCCACGCCGGGCACGAACAGGCCGCCCAGGTCGACCCGTCCCTCGGCGGGGTCGGAGACCTCGGAGAGGTCCCACGGCCCGTCGGGCCGCGGGGCGGGCGGCAGGTTCACCCGCCGCTCCTCCTCGGCGGTCCCGGCTGCCTCATCCTCGGAGGCCGAGGCCGTCTCGTCGGTTTCCGCCGCGCGGGCCGACTCTGCGGGAGCCTCGTTCTTCTTGCGACGTCCGAACACGTCACTGTCCTTCCCGGTCGGCACCGACCGATGCGTATCCATTCCCACCCGTGGAGCCGTCCACCGCCGCATGACCACCGGTGGAACCGAATCCCCCCTCGGCCCGCGCCGAGCCGGGAAGTTCCGCCACCTCGTGGAAGCGCACCTTCTCGACCTGCTGGACGACCAGTTGGGCGATCCGGTCGAACCTCTCGAACCGCACACTGTCGCGCGGGTCCAGATTGACCACGATCACCTTGATTTCCCCACGGTACCCGGCATCCACCGTCCCGGGGGCATTCACGAGCGCCACTCCGCAGCGGGCGGCCAGGCCCGAGCGGGGGTGCACGAACGCCGCGTACCCGTCGGGGAGGGCGATGGACACTCCGGTGGGGAGCACCGCCCGCTCGCCCGGCGCGAGTTCCGCCGCCTCGGTGGTCACCAGGTCGGCACCCGCGTCACCGGGGTGCCCGTAGGCGGGCAGGGGTACGTCCGGGTCCAGACGACGGATCAGCACATCCACCGGATTGCGTACCTGACTCACGGGTTCACCTCAAAAGCACGAGCTCGCCTGACCTGGTCCGGATCGGCCATCGCGGCCTGGATCTCGGCCGGCCGTCCGTTGTCGATGAAGTGGTCGACCTTCACCTCGATGAACACGGCGTCCGCGCGCACCGCGACCGGGCCGTCCGGCCCGCCGATGCGGCCCACCGCCGTGGAGTAGATCTTCCGGCCGTGGACGGCGGTTATCTCCGCGTCCAGGTGCAGCACCGTACCGACCGGTACGGGCCGCCGGAAGTCGGTCTCCAGACGGCCGGTCACCGCGATCACCCGCAGCAGCCAGTTCAGCGAGCCCAGCGTCTCGTCCAGGGCGGTGGCCAGTACGCCGCCGTGCGCCAGACCCGGCGCTCCCTGGTGGGCCTCCTTGACCGTGAACTCGGCGGTCACCCGTACGCCGTCCTCGGCGCGGGCCTGGAGCTGCAGCCCGTGGGGCTGCGCCGCACCGCATCCGAAGCAGTGGCCGTAGTGCGCGCCGAGGAGCTCCCCGGGCGCGGGGGCGTCGGGGTGCCGCACCGGGGCGACGGCGTCGGCCGGTGGCGTCAGCCGCGTCGGGGCCTTGTCGGTTCCACTCACGAGTGCAGACCCTACCCGCGCGCGTAACCGGCCCGCGCCGCCGTGCCAAGCTGGAGCCATGCAGTCGTACGAAGAACGCCTCACCGCGCCCCGCTCCTGGTGGGTGATCGCCGGCCTGATCGGCGTGGCCTGCGCCCTGATGCTGCTCCCCCTGGGGACGCTGCCGATGCTCGGCGGGCTGATCGGCGGTGCGGCGCTGTCCGCGGTGGCGGTCAGCTCGTACGGCTCGGTGCGGATCCGCGTGGTGGGCGACTCGCTGATCGCGGGCGACGCCCGGATCCCGGTCTCGGCGCTGGGCGAGGCGCGGGCGCTGGACGCGGAGGAGGCGATGGCCTGGCGTACGCACAAGGCCGACACCCGCGCCTTCATGCTGCTGCGCAGCTATGTGCGGACCGCCGTGCGGATCGAGGTCACCGACCCGGCGGACCCGACTCCGTACGTCTACCTCTCGACCCGCGAGCCGGAGCGTCTGGTGGCCGCACTGGCGGCCGTACGGGCCTGAACCGCCCCCGGGGAGCCGGTCACGGCGGGCGGGGCACCACGGGCGGCACAGCGGCCTTTCCGGGCACACCGGAGGGGGTTGCGGCGGGCCCGTTGGAACCGTCAGCCGACGGGGAAGGGCGGTCGGGCCGGCGACGTCGCGGGGAGGGCCTCGGTGAAAGCCGCGGGTGGCTCCCCGCGGGGGTCACGGGCCGCCTCAGCCGGTTTCGCGGGGCGGCAGGGCCGTCGTCCCGGTGTCCGGCAGCGAGGTCGCCCCGGCGTCCGGCAGGGCGTCCCAGGGCACCTGCTGAGTACGCAGGTCGGCGCGGATCTTGTCCGCGAGCTTCTTCGTGTCCCGCCGGTTCATGAACGCGCCGACCGCGGCGCCGACCATGAACGGCGTCAGGTTCGGCAGGTTGCGCAGCGTGCGCTTCATGATCTGCTGGCGCAGTTCGCGCTTCATCTGGCCGCCGAGCGCCGCGTTGACCGTCGTGGGCTTGGTGACGTCGATGCCGCGCTCCTCGGTCCACGCCGTCAGGTAGGCGGTGGAGCGCTGCCGCAGGTTGCCGGGCGGGCGCAGGCCGTAGACCTCATGGAGCTCGGCGATGAGCTTGATCTCCACGGAGGCCACGCCAACGATCTCGGCGGCCAGCTCGGCCGGCATCGCGGGCGGCACCGGCAGCATCGCCGCCGCGCCCACTCCGGCGCCGACGGCGGCGGTGCCCCGGGTGGCTCCGAGGACGAGTTTGTCGGCCAGTTCCTCGGGGGTCAGGCCGGGGAACTGGCGGCGCAGCGTCGCCAGGTCGCGGACCGGGATCCGCGGGGCGCTGTCGATGATGCGCTCGGCAACGGCCGTCAGGCCCTTGCGGGCGCCCGTGCGGCCCTTCCTGGCACCGCGGCCCACAGCCGCCGCGAGCGAGGCCGCACGGCCTCGCTCCTCCAGTGCACCGGTCGTCCGGTCCGCGGGGAGGGCGGTCGGGTCGGCGGGCACGGGCGCTGTTTCGTCGCGTGATCGTGCGCCGGCCGCCGGGCCTTCGTCGCCCTTGCGTCCCTTACGGAACGGGTTCACGCCTGCCACGGCGTAGTCCGGTCCTCAGGCCGCGCAGTCGCGGCAGATCGGCTGACCGTTCTTGTCCTCCGCGGCCAGCTGGCTGCGGTGGTGGACCAGGAAGCAGCTCATGCACGTGAACTCGTCCTGCTGCTTGGGCAGCACCCGGACGGCGAGTTCCTCGTTGGACAGGTCGGCGCCGGGCAGTTCCAGGCCCTCGGCCTGCTCGAACTCGTCGACGTCGACGGCCGAGGCGGACTTGTCGTTCCGCCGCGACTTCAGTTCCTCGATGCTGTCCTCGTTGAGGTCGTCATCGGTCTTGCGTGGGGTGTCGTAATCCGTAGCCATGTCGCTCTCCCCCTCTGGGTGTCTGCGGTGTCTCCAGCGCACGTAACGCGTGAGAGGCCGGACTTGTGCCCGACCTGAGGCGGAGATTTTGCCTCACATCAAGGTCTGTTACTCAATCGACACCCAACCGCACCCCTGAAGAGGTGATCGGTTTGGATGGCGATCAGGACCGTACACGGTCCGAATGTCGCACCTCGCGCACGCCATCACGTGTACTTCCCGTGATCAAGGGCCTGGGAAACCCGGATTTTCCCGGCCTTCCGGCGGTCACGGCGATCACGGAGAGTGGATGGCCCGAATCTCGCGTCTGTGAGGGATCACACACGGACGGGCCGTCGGGCGGACCGTAGGAATTCAGCGCAAAGCGAACTCGGCGAAGGATCCATGGCCGCCCGCCGTCCCGTCAAGCCGGGGTGGTCGGCGTACGGAGGGCGACCCAGGGTGCCAAGAGGTGGGGTCCCGGGTCAAAACGGACAGCCGGCCCGTCGCGGTCGCGGACGGGGGCGCCGGTGGCCCGGCGCCCCGCCCTCACAGCGGCAGGACGACGCGCATCTCCAGGCCGCCGCCCTCGCGGGGCGTCGCCGTGATGCTGCCGTCGTGGGCGCGCACCACGCTCCGCACGATGGACAGGCCCAGACCGACGCCCTTGTCGCTGCCGGTGCGCTCGGTCCGCAGGCGCCGGAAGGGCTCGAAGAGGTTCTCCACCTCATAGGCCGGCACCGCCGGACCGGTATTGGTGACCACCAGCACCGCACAGCCGGGCTGCGGCTCGGTGGTGACCTCCACCCACCCCGCCTCGCCCCCGCCGTCCTCCTCCGAGGACACCGCACGCTGCGGCACGTTGTAGCGCACCGCGTTCTGCACCAGATTCAGCGCGATCCGCTCCAGCAGAACCCCATTGCCCTGCACGAACGCCTGCTGACGCACCCCCCGGATCTCCACCCCCTTGACCTGCGCCTCGGCCCGCGCCTGATCCAGCGCCCGGGAAGCGACCTCGGCCAGATCCACCGGCTTCTTGTCCACGATCTTGTTCTCGCTGCGGGCCAGCAGCAGCAACCCCTCCACCAGCTGCTCACTGCGCTCATTGGTCGCCAGCAGCGTCTTGCCCAGCTGCGCCAGCTCCGGCGACGCATCCGGATCGGCCAGCTGCACCTCCAGCAGCGTCCGGTTGATCGCCAGCGGCGTCCGCAGCTCATGCGAGGCATTGGCCACGAAACGGCGCTGCGACTCGAACGCCCGGTCCAGCCGGTCCAGCATCTCGTCGAAGGTGTCCGCCAGCTCCTTGAGCTCATCGTCCGGACCGCCCAGCTCGATACGGCGGTGCAGATCCGAACCCGCCACCCGCTGCGCGGTACGGGTGATCCGGCCCAACGGCGACAGCACCCGGCCCGCCATCGCGTACCCGAAGGCGAACGCGACCACGGTCAGCCCCAGCAACGCCAGCAGCGAACGGTTGAGCAGGGTGTTCAGGGCCTGCGCCCGCTGGTGCTGGAGGCAGCTCTGGATCGCCTGGGTGAAGATCTCACCCGAGCTCTCGTTGGGCAGGTTGCAGACGTTGCTGGTGGCCGCGAAGTTGCCGCGGAGGATCTTGACGGGCAGCTCGCTGCCCTCTTGCAGCGCGTTGGCGGCCAGCATGTAGATGATCGTGAGCAGCACGATGCCGGCCATCAGGAACATGCCGCCGTACAGCAGCGTGAGCCGTATCCGGATGGTCGGGCGGAGCCAGGGGAAGGGCCGGACGCCGACCGGCTTCGGGTCCCAGGTGGGCATGGGCGGGGCGGTGGGCGGCGGGGTGGACGCCTTGGAGGAGCTCGGCATCGCCGGTCAGATCCGGTAGCCCGAGCCCGGCACCGTGACGATGACCGCGGGTTCGCCCAGCTTGCGGCGCAGGGTCATGACCGTGACCCGGACGACGTTCGTGAACGGGTCGGTGTTCTCGTCCCACGCCTTCTCCAGCAGCTGCTCGGCCGAGACGACCGTGCCCTCGCTGCGCATCAGCACCTCCAGCACCGCGAACTCCTTCGGCGCGAGCTGGACCTCCTTGCCGTCGCGGAAGACCTCGCGGCGGTTCGGGTCCAGCTTGATGCCGGCCCGCTCCAGCACGGGCGGCAGGGCGACCGTCGTACGGCGGCCCAGGGCCCGCACCCGGGCGGTCAGCTCGGTGAAGGCGAACGGCTTGGGGAGGTAGTCGTCCGCGCCGATCTCCAGCCCCTCGACACGGTCGCTGACGTCACCGGAGGCGGTGAGCATCAGCACCCGGGTGGGCAGGCCCAGCTCGACGATCTTGCGGCAGACGTCGTCGCCGTGCACCAGCGGAAGGTCCCGGTCCAGCACCACCACGTCGTAGTCGTTGATCTCGATGCGTTCCTGGGCGGCCGCGCCGTCGTACACCACGTCGACGGCCATGGCCTCCCGGCGCAGCCCGGTGGCCACCGCATCGGCGAGCAGCTGCTCGTCCTCGACGACGAGAACACGCACGTCGCTAGTCCTTCCTCACAGCCCTGGGCGTACCGGGGCACGGCAAAATCGGAGCCCCTCCATCCTGCCCCGAACAGCTGTAAACCGGCAGTAAGGGGGGTGGGTGGCGGGGTACGGGGCACTCGCCCGCTGCCCGGAGCGCCGGACTCCGGCCCCGGAACGACGTCCTGGGGCCGTTTCCGGAATTCCCGTGCCGCTTGAGGTTTCCGTGAGGTTGCCCTTGGGGAGGACGACTGCACACCCGCGATCACGCCCTGTTCGGCGCCATGCCGCGCTCGATCCATTCGCAGGGACCACGCCGTGATCGTCCCGCCCGTCGGCACACCCCCGTGCCACCGACCCACGACGAGGGGGCGCACCATGGACGCGTTCACCGCAGGCATTCTGCAGCGCATACGGAACACCGAGGCCGACCTGGACCGGGCCCGCGAGTCGGGCGACGACTTCCTCGTCGAGGTGGAGCAGGCCGAGCTGGAGGATCTGCAGCGCCTTGCCAGCGAGCACGGCGTGCAGGTCACCGCAGCCACCGCCTGAGCACCTCCCGGCCGCACACGACGGCAGCGCCCCGGCCCCGCGAAGGGACCGGGGCGCTGTCATGCGTGGGCAGCGGGGCGCTGTCGTTGGGCCGGCACCGGGGCACGGGCGCGTCCGGGCTCCGGGGCGCGGGCCTCGGCCGGCACCCCACGGCCCGGGGTGCGGCGCCGCTCAGTCGTGCCAGGCGCCCAGCTCCTCCAGCAGCGGCTGGAGCGTGGCGAACACCTCCGGCGAGGCGGCCACGGCCAGGTCGTTCGAGGCGGGCTCGCCGGGCCGGCCGCCGGTCAGCGCGCCGGCCTCGCGCGCGATCAGGGCGCCGGCCGCCATGTCCCACGCGTTCAGCCCGCGCTCGTAGTAGCCGTCGAGCCGGCCGCAGGCCACGTCGCACAGGTCGATCGCGGCCGAGCCGCCCCGCCGGATGTCCCTGACCTGCGGCAGCAGGGTGCGCAGCACCTCGGCCTGGGCGGCGCGGCGCTCGCCGACGTAGGCGAAGCCCGTACCGATCAGGGCCTGGGACAGCGGCGGCGCGGGGCGGCAGCGGACCGGCTCGCCGTTGCGGAACGCGCCGCCGTCCAGGACCGCGTGGTACGTCTCGCCGCGCATCGGCGCCGCCACGACACCGGCGACGGTCTCGCCGTCCTGCTCGGCGGCGATGGACACCGCCCAGGACGGCAGCCCGTACAGGTAGTTGACCGTGCCGTCGACGGGGTCGATGACCCAGCGCACCCCGCTGCTGCCGGTGACGCTGGCGCCCTCCTCCCCCAGGAAGCCGTCGGCGGGGCGCCGCTCGGCGAGGAAGCCGGTGATCAGCTTCTCGCTGGCGATGTCCATCTCGGTGACGACGTCGATGGGGCTGCTCTTCGTGGCGGCCACGCCCAGGTCGGCGGGGCGGCCGTCGCGCAGCAGCTCGCCCGCGCGGCGGGCGGCCTCCAGGGCCAGGTCGAGAAGTTCGGCGTGCAGCGGATCGGTCACGGTGCTCCTTGCTCGTACGGGCCGCGGCGGGCGGCCGTGTCCGGCGGCGCGCCGCCGCCGTCGTCTGTGGTCCCGGTACGCGTGCCCGCTACCCCCGCGCCTCCGTGGCCGGCCCGGACCAGTCGGCGCCCGCGGCGGCCGGGCGCGGGGCGCGGGCCGGGCAGCAGCCGATCGGGCACACGTCGTGGCTCGGGCCCAGCTCGCCGAGGGCGCAGCGCGCCGGGGAGCCGCCCTGCTCGGCGGCGGCGCGCTCCAGCACCAGGTCGCGGACGGCCGCGGCGAAGCGCGGGTCGGCGCCGACGGTGGCGGAACGGGTGACGGGCAGGCCCAGTTCGGCGGCCTTGGCGGTGGCTTCGGTGTCGAGGTCGTACTTGACCTCCATGTGGTCCGAGACGAAGCCGATCGGGGCCATGACGACCGCGGGGACGCCGGCGCGGTGCACCTCTTCGAGGTGGTCGCAGATGTCCGGCTCCAGCCAGGGGATGTGCGGGGCGCCGCTGCGGGACTGGTAGACCAGCCGCCACGGGTGGTCCACACCGGTCTCCTCGCGGACCGCCGCCGCGATCACCCGGGCCACGTCCAGGTGCTGGGCGACGTACGCGCCGCCGTCGCCGTCCTCGGTGTGGTCCGCCGGGGTGCCGGAGGTGTCGGCCGCGGCGGTGGGGATGGAGTGGGTGGTGAAGGCGATGTGCGCGCCGTCGCGGACGTCCGCGGGCAGTTCGGCGAGCGAGGCGAGCACGCCGTCGACCATGGGGCGTACGAAGCCGGGGTGGTTGAAGTAGTGGCGCAGCTTGTCGACCTGCGGCACGGGCAGGCCGTCGGCCTGGAGAGTGGTCAGCGCGTCGGCCAGGTTCTCCCGGTACTGGCGGCAGCCCGAATACGAGGCATAGGCGCTGGTGGCGAGGACGGCGATCCGGCGGCGGCCGTCGCGGACCATCTCGCGCAGCGTGTCGACCAGGTAGGGCGCCCAGTTGCGGTTGCCCCAGTAGACCGGCAGGTCCAGGCCGTGTTCGGCGAAGTCCTTGCGCAGGGCGTCCAGCAGCTCGCGGTTCTGCGTGTTGATCGGACTGACGCCGCCGAACAGGAAGTAGTGCTGCCCCACCTCCTTCAGGCGCTCGCGGGGGATGCCGCGGCCGCGGGTGACGTTCTCCAGGAAGGGGACGACGTCGTCCGGGCCTTCGGGGCCTCCGAAGGACAGCAGCAACAGGGCGTCGTAGGGAGCGGGACTCCCCACGGCGGGTGAAAGGGGCGCATCGCACTGTTCGGGCATGGCTTCGATCCTGCCACCAGCCACTGACAGCCGGAAAACCGGAGGCGGCCACGCGGGCAGCACGCGTAAGCTGTGTCGGCCCCCGACATGCCTTACCGATACCCGGACGCACCGGCCATCGGCCCTCACCCCGGCGGAGTTCCCTTTTGCCCAGCCCCTACCGCGCGCTCTTCCGCACCCCCGGCACCAGGTCGTTCACCGCGGCCGGCTTCCTGGGGCGCATGACGCTGTCGATGACGAGCATCGGCATCGTCACGATGGTCTCCCTGATCACCGGCCGGTACGGCCTCGCGGGCGCGCTGGCGGCGACCGTCGCGATGGCCTCGGCGGTGCTCAGCCCGCAGGTCTCCCGCCTGGTGGACCGGCACGGCCAGCGCCGGGTGCTGCGCCCGGTCACCCTGATCTCGGCGGCCGCCATGGCGGGCCTGCTGGTGAGCGCGCAGCAGGGCTGGCCGGACTGGACGCTGTTCGTCTTCACCGCCTGCGCGGGCTGCGTACCGAGCGTCGGCGCGATGGTCCGGGCCCGCTGGGCGACCGTCCACCAGGACGCGCCGCGCATGCTGCACGCCGCGTACTCCTGGGAGTCGATCGTCGACGAGACGTGCTTCATCATCGGGCCGATCCTCTCGATCGGCCTGTCCACCTCCTGGTTCCCCGAGGCGGGCCCGCTGCTCGCGACGGTCTTCCTGGTGGCCGGGGTCTTCTGGCTGACGGCGCTGCGCGGGACCGAGCCGCCGCCGCACCCGCGCGAACAGCACAGCACGGGCTCGGCGTTGCGCTCGCGCGGCCTCCAGGTGCTGGTGATCACGTTCGTGGCGACCGGCGCGATCTTCGGGGCGATCGACGTGGTGACGCTGGCGTTCGCCGAGGCGGAGGGCCACCGGGGCGCCGCCAGCCTGGTGCTGGCGACCTACGCGCTCGGCTCGTGCACCGCCGGCGTGGTCTTCGGCATGCTGCACTTCAAGGGTCCGGCCGCCCGCCGGTGGCTGGTGGGCGTGTGTGCGATGGCCGTGAGTATGATCCCGCTCCAACTGGTCGGGAACCTGCCGTTCCTGGCCGTGGCGCTCTTCTTCGCGGGGCTGGCCATCGCACCGACGATGGTGACCACCATGGCCCTCGTCGAGCAGCACGTACCGCGCGCGAACCTGACCGAGGGCATGACCTGGACCAGTACCGGGCTCGCGGTCGGGGTGGCGCTCGGCTCGTCGGCCGCCGGCTGGGTGGTGGACGCGGCCGGGGCCGGCCGCGGTTACCTGGTGCCGGCCGTGGCGGGGGCGCTCGCGGCGGCGGTGGCGTTCCTCGGATACCGACGGCTGCGGCCGGCGCCGCAGCGTGAGGGGACGGTCGCAGATGGCCGAGGCACACAGCACGACCGGCAGGACCAGCACGGGGCCACGGACGGGCCGGGCCCGGACGGCACGGGGGAACAGGCCCCGGCCCGCCTGGCGTAACTGGGCGGGCAACGTCACCGTACGGCCGGCGCGGAGCGTCGCACCGGCCTCCACCGACGAACTGGCCGCCGCGGTCCGCGCGGCGGCGGCCGACGGACTGCCGGTCAAGGCGGCCGGCACCGGCCACTCCTTCACCGCGGCCGCCGCCACCGACGGGCTTCTCATACGGCCCGAGCGCCTGACCGGCATACAGAAGGTGGACCCCGCCGCCGGCACGGTGACCGTGGCGGCGGGCACCACCCTCAAGCACCTCAACCAGACCCTCGCCTCGCACGGCCTGTCGCTGGCCAACATGGGCGACATCATGGAGCAGACGGTGTCCGGCGCGGCGAGCACCGGGACGCACGGCACCGGCCGCGACTCGGCGTCCATCGCCGCGCAGATCACCGCGCTGGAACTGGTCACCGCCGACGGCTCGGTGCGCACCTGTTCCGCCACCGAGAACCCGGAGGTCTTCGCGGCGGCCCGGGTGGGCCTGGGCGCGCTGGGCGTGATCAGCTCGGTGACCTTCGCCGTACAGCCGCAGTTCTGGCTGACGGCCCGCGAGGAGCCGATGTCGTTCGCGCGGGTGACGGCCGAGTTCGACCGGCTCGTCGCCGAGAACGAGCACTTCGAGTTCTACTGGTTCCCACACACCGACAACTGCAACACCAAGCGCAACAACCGCAGCCTGGGCCCGGCCGCCCCGCTCGGCCGGATCAGCGGCTGGGTCGACGACGAGCTGCTCTCCAACGGGGTCTTCCGCGCCGCGTGCGCCGTCGGCCGGGCGGTGCCGGCCACCGTTCCGGGCATCGCCCGCCTCTCCAGCCGCGCGCTGTCCGCGCGGACGTACACCGACATCCCGTACAAGGTCTTCACCAGCCCCCGCCGGGTGCGCTTCATGGAGATGGAGTACGCGCTGCCGCGGGAGGCCGCCGTCGCGGCGCTGCGCGAGCTGCGGGCGCTGGTGGAGCGCGCGGACTTCCGGGTGAGCTTCCCGGTGGAGGTGCGCACCGCGCCGGCCGACGACATCCCGCTGTCCACCGCCTCCGGCCGGGACACCGCCTACCTCGCCGTACACATGTACCGGGGGACGCCGTACCGGGCGTACTTCAGCGCGGCCGAGCGGATCATGACGGCGCACGGCGGCCGGCCGCACTGGGGGAAGCTGCACAGCCGCGACGCCGCGTACCTGGCCGGCGTCTATCCGCAATTCGCGGAGTTCACCGCGCTGCGCGACCGGCTGGACCCGCAGCGCCTGTTCACCAACGCCTACCTGCGGCGCGTCCTGGGCGACTGACGCGGAGGCCGGTCCGCGCGGTAGCCCGGACGGCTGAAACGCCCAGCCGGCCTAATGTCCTGGACGGATGAACGGCCCGGCCGTTCCCCGGCCCGGCAGCACACCGGCCCGGACCCGGCGCGCTGCCGGGTCCGGGCCGGCCGGCCGCCGCCCGTGCGGGGCGGCCGGTTCCGTTCTCGGGCCCAAAGGGATTCGGTCCCGCCGGGGTACGGAATTCCGTCCCCGTGCCCCACTCGCGCCCAAGAGGGCGCCGAAGAGGATTGGGGCCTCGCCGCAGGGCGGCATTTAGTCCCGCGCGGGCACGGATTTCCGTACCGCGTTCACGAGGATTTCGGGTCCGGTGCCTGCCCGCCGCCGGGCTCCTGCTTGTTCCGGTCGGCCGGATCACCCTTGGAGTCGTCACCGCCCTTGCCGGTGTCGCCACCGGTGTCGCCGGGCTTCGACGGCTGCGGGCTGGGCGGCGGCGTGGGCTTGCCGCTCCGGCTCGCGTCCGGGCTCGGGGAGGGCGACGACTTGCCCGTGCCACCGGTGGTGCCGCCGTCGCCGGTACCGGTTCCGGTGGAACCGCTGGGACCGGGCGACGGGGTGCCGCCGGTACCGCCCGTGGAGTCGTTCCCGTGCGAGGTGCCGGGTGACGGCGAGTCCGGGACGGACGGCGTGTGGTCCTCGGACTTCTGCCCGCCGCCGCGGAAGACGTTGCCCACGGAGGTGCCCGGGCCACCGGACGCGTCGTGCCCGGTGAGCAGCTCGACGCCGGTGACGGCGCCCATCGACAGCACGAAGATCGCCAGCGCGGCCAGGGCCGGGCGCTTCCAGCCGCGCAGCCGGGTGCCGTACGTGGCGGTGCTGACCTCACCGGACCGCGGCACCGCGGTGGCGCCGGCCGGCCGGTGGCCGGGGCGCGCCTGCCCCAGCGCCACGGTCCGGTCGTCCAGCCGCGGCACCATCTGCGTCTTGTCGGTGGGCCGCCCGCCCGTACCGGTCCCGGCCTGCCCGAGGACCTGGGTGGCGTCCGCGTCCGGCCCGCCGGCCCGCGACGCGTCGGCCTGCGGCAGCAGTTGCGTACGGTCGGTGCCGTCGGCCCCGCGCGTGTCCTTGGCCGCGACGGAGGTGATCTCGTCCTCCGCGCCCTGCCGGTCGAAGGTGGGCAGCACCAGGCCGGTGCCCGCCTTGTCCCCCGGCGGTCTGCGGGACAGCGGTGAGCGGCGCGGTTTCGGCCGGGTGCCGACCGTCGCGGCCTCCTTGAGCTGCTCGCCGGTGCGCCGGAAGAGGTGCTGGAAGATCGAGCCACCGGTGGTGGCCACGACACTCACCACACCCGCGCCGATGATGGTCCCGTACACGCCGAGCTGCCCGGCGAGAAACGCGGCGACCGCTGCCGCGAGGGCACTGCCCGCGACCTGAGCGACGCTCAGGTCGAGCCGTTTCTCCTTGTTTTTCGTGTCGGTATCGCTTTTGTTGTCCATCTCCAGCCTTTGATCGCCCCTTCGATCCATCTTGCACGGACAAGTGACCTATGGGCGAAGCCGGCAGTTCCGATTCTGCGGATTCTGTGAACCTCGCCACCCGTCACGCGGTGTAGAGAGATCGACAAGGCGACCAACTCCCTTGGCGCCGGTGAACTTCGGCGGCGCGGCGGTCCACCTCAGTGGCCCGAATGGAGTACTGTGGCGAGCCCTGGCCCCGGAATCCCGTCCGGCTGCCCGGATACACGGGAAGGGGCCGGCAGGTGGCACTCACCCCCGGGTGCCGCCACCGGGCACGGGTGACTGGAAGCAGGAACAGGACATGGTCACTGAGCGTTGCGAACAGGTAACCGTGTCATAACGGCGTTTCTGGGCCAAGCCTCGACACGCCGGGTAACTCGGCAATGTTGTGGCAGGCTGCACCCGGGCAGGCCACACTCGACTAGCGGAAGCAGCGACGCACGTGACGTCGGCAGGCACCACCCGGGAGGTCCCCATGCCCGAACTGCGTGTCGTGGCCGTCTCCAACGACGGCACACGGCTGGTGCTCAAAGCTGCGGACAGCACCGAGTACACGCTTCCGATCGACGAACGGCTGCGCGCCGCGGTCCGCAACGACCGCGCACGGCTCGGCCAGATCGAGATCGAGGTCGAGAGCCACCTGCGCCCGCGGGACATCCAGGCGCGTATACGGGCCGGTGCCTCCGCCGAGGAGGTCGCCCAGCTCGCCGGCATCCCGGTCGACCGGGTGCGCCGCTTCGAGGGCCCGGTGCTCGCCGAGCGCGCCTTCATGGCCGAGCGGGCCCGTAAGACGCCCGTGCGCCGCCCCGGGGAGAACACCGGCCCACAGCTCGGCGAGGCCGTCGCGGAGCGGCTGCTGCTGCGCGGCGCCGACAAGGACTCCGTGCAGTGGGACTCCTGGCGGCGCGACGACGGCACCTGGGAAGTCCTGCTGGTCTACCGCGTCGCGGCCGAGCCGCACTCGGCGAGCTGGACGTACGACCCGCCGCGGCGGCTCGTGCAGGCCGTGGACGACGAGGCGCGGGCGCTGATCGGCGAGACCGACGACACCCCGGAGCCCAGCTTCCCGTTCGTGCCGCGGATCGCCCGGCTGCCGCGCGACCGGCCGCTGGACCGTGCCCTGGACCGCCAGACGTCCCCGGACCGCGACCGTGACCGTACGGGCGGCGAGGACGACGAGCAGGCGCGCGCCGAGGACGGTTCCGGCGAGCGCGACTCCCTCACCAGCCTCCTGGAGGCGGTGCCCAGCTTCCGCGGCGACATGGTCGTCCCGGAGACGGCGAAGGTGCCGCAGGAGGAGTCCGCCGAGGACGAGGAGCTGGAGGAGCCGGCCGCCCCGGCGGCGAGCGCGGGCGCGGGCTCGGCCTACGCCGACGTGCTCATGCCACGGGCGGTGGCCGGCCACCGCGACCGTCTGACGGGCACCACCGACCGGCAGGCCGAGGCCGACGGTGTCCGGCCGGGCCGGCGGGCCGCCGTGCCGAGCTGGGACGAGATCGTCTTCGGGACGCGGCGCAAGAAACCGGAGTGAGGACGGGCCGGTCGGGGGCACCGCCCTGCGGACCGGCCGTCACCGACCGGCCGCCGCTGCCACCGAGCGGCCACCGCTGCCCGGCTGCCGCGGGCCGCTGACACCTGACGCGACGGGCCACGTACGCCTGGCGATACCTGCCCGGCCGGGCAGGCCCGAAGACACCCCAGGGCACCCCGGATGGCCCGGCCCGCTCCCGGGCGCCCGCCCCACCACGCGGACGCCCGAGCGGCCTCGAGCAGCCGTCAGCCCGGCTGGTCTCCCGTGGCCACCGGGCGCGTCGGGTCGGCGGACCATTCGCTCCACGAGCCCACGTACAGCGCCGCCGGGACGCCCGCGACGGCGAGGGCCAGCACCTCCTGCGCGGCGGAGACGCCCGAACCGCAGTAGACCCCGACCTCGGCGTCCCGGGTGGCTCCGAGGACGGCGAAGCGGTCGGCCAGCTCGGCGGGCGGCAGGAACGTGCCGTCGGCGGTGAGGTTCTCGGTCGTCGGCGCGGACAGCGCGCCCGGGATGTGCCCGGCGACGCGGTCGATGGGCTCCACCTCGCCCCGGTAGCGCTCTCCGGCCCGCGCGTCCAGGAGGACACCGCGCCGGGCCAGGGCCGCCGCCTCGTCCGCCGTCAGCAGCGGCAGCGCGCCGGGCGCCGCGGCGAAGTCGCCGGTCTCCGGGGACGGCACGTCGGTGCTGAGCGCTCCGCCGGACGCGGTCCAGGCGGCCAGGCCGCCGTCCAGGACGCGTACCGAGGGGTGCCCGGTGTAGCGCAGCATCCACCAGGCGCGCGCCGCCGACCAGCCTCCCCCAGAGCTTCGCCCGGGAGGTGCCCCCAGCCCCCCGTCGTAGACGACGACCGGGCGGTCCACGGAGACCCCGGCGCGGCGCATGGTCTCCGCGAAGGCGTCGAGGTCCGGGAGCGGGTGGCGGCCGGCCGGGCCCGCCGGGCCCGCCAGCTCGGTGTCCATGTCCACGTAGACCGCGCCGGGTACGTGCCCGGCCTCGTACTCGGGGCGGCCGGGCGGGCCGCCGAGCCGGTAGCGGATGTCGAGGAGGACCGGCGGTGTCCCGGAGGCCAGTTCGTCCGCCAGCTCGGCCGCGGTGATGAGGGGATTCATGGGGGTCATCCTCGCGCAGGGACGGCCCCGCGCTGAAGGCGGCGTACGGATCAGCCGCGGCCACGGCCGGGTCGGTACGTGCCGTTTCCCGGGCGTTCCCGTACGGCAACGCCCGGGAAACGGATGCGAAACATCAAATCGGGCATGTTCCCACGGGAACGCGCCGAAGACGGCGCGGCCGGGGCGCGCACCGGATGAGGGGGTGCGAGCATCTGCACGGGACGGCGCACTCGCGCCCGGTCCCCGCACGGCCACCACCCCGATGGTCCGAGGAGAGAGTGACGATGACGACCGAGGCAACGACTCGGCGGACGCCCGGCGCGCCTTGCTGGGTGAGTCTCATGGTGCACGACCTGGCCGCGACCGAGCGGTTCTACGGTGCGCTGTTCGGCTGGGAGTTCAAACCGGGACCGCAGCACTTCGGTCCGTACGTCCGGGCGTATCTCCACGGGCGGGAGGTGGCCGGGATCGGGGAACTGGCGCCCGAACGTCAGCTTCGCGTCGCCTGGACCACGTATCTCGCGAGTGACGACGCGGACACCGCGGCCGAGCAGATCCGCTGCTGCGGCGGCACGGTCGCGGTCGGGCCGCTGGACGCGGACGACGAGGCCGGGCGGATGGCCATCGCCTCCGACCCGCAGGGCGCGGTCTTCGGGCTGTGGCAGGGCAAGGAGATGGTGGGCGCGGCGCTGGTCGGGGTGCCCGGCGCGCCGGTGTGGAACGAGCTGGTGACCCGGGAGACGGACGTCGCCTCCTTCTACGAGGCGGTGTTCGGCTACGAGACCCGCCCGGAGACGGCGGCCGGTCCCGGCTACCTGACGCTGCATCTGAAGGGCCGGGCGGTGGCGGGCATCCACGGCGCGGGCGAGGCGCTGCCGCGCGAGCCGGGGCCGCACTGGGTGACGTACTTCGCCGTCGCGGACGCCGATGCCGCGGTGCGGCGGGTGGTGGAACTGGGCGGCCAGGAGGTACGGGCGGCCCGGGACACCGGGTACGGGCGGGTGGCGATGGTGGCCGACCCGGAGGGCGCGGTGTTCGCCCTTCTCCAGCAGCAGGGCTGAGCGGCTGGGCGCGGGGGCGTGCCTCGGCGCGTCCCCACAGCCGCGGCGCGCGCTACTTTGCCGTGTCCACCGGGAGCACATCCGGGGAGAGTGCCGCCGCGTGGGCGGCGGCGGCGGTCTGGCGGCGCCGGTGGTGGCGGCGGCAGAGCACCTCGTAGCCGACCTCCGCGGGGGCGCTGTGGACGTCGCCGATGACGACCTGCGCGCCCTCGACGACCATCTGGCCGTCGAGGGTACGGGCGTTGTGCGTGGCGCGCGCGCCGCACCAGCACAGGGCCTCCACCTGGAGGACCTCTATCCGGTCGGCCAGTTCCACCAGGCGCTGGGAGCCGGGGAAGAGCTTGCTGCGGAAGTCGGTGCTGATGCCGAAGGCGAAGACGTCCAGCTCCAGGTCGTCGACGACGCGGGCGAGCTGGTCGACCTGGTCCGGGGTGAGGAACTGCGCCTCGTCGGCGATGACGTAGTCGACCCGGCCGCCGGAGCTGAGCGTGCTGACGATGTGGGCGTAGAAGTCCATCTCGTCGGTGGCCTCGACGGCCTCGGTGACCAGCCCGAGGCGGGAGGAGAGCTTGCCGCGGCCGGCCCGGTCGTCGCGCGCGTAGATCATCCCTTGCAGGCCGCGGGCCGAGCGGTTGTGCTCGATCTGCAGAGCGAGGGTGCTCTTTCCGCAGTCCATCGTTCCGGAGAAGAACACCAGCTCGGGCATGGGAGAACGCGGGCCTTTCGGGCTCGTATCGGGCGGGGCGGGCGGGGCACGCGGACGTGCGCCCGCCGTGCGGCGGGGCGGGGCGGGCGCGTGGGGCTCAGGTACGGACTTCGAGGAGCGGGACGAGTTGTTCGGCCGGGGTCATCGAGCCGTGCATGCCGACCATCTCGGACTCGCGCGGCTCGGTCCGGCGCGCCACGATCACCATGTCGGCGTGCGCGGCGGCGACGACGTCGCCGATACGGGCCCGGACCCGGTCGTCGACCCGGGGGCCGAACCAGCCGGCGGCGATGGCCTCGTCACGGCCCGCCACCCACATATGTTCCCCGACCACTTCGCGCCACACCGCGAGCACGTCACCGGCCGCCCCGGGGTGGGCGTACACATGCCGCGCACGCCCCTCGCCGCCCAGCAGCCGCACACCGGCACGCAGTTCCCAGTCCTCGTCGAAGTCGATACGGGACTCCGGGTCGAACGGGATGTCGATCATGCCGTGGTCGGCGGTGACGTACAGGGCGGAGCGCGGCGGCAGTTGTTCGGCCAGCCGCTGGGCGAGCCGGTCGACGTACATCAGCTGGCCGCGCCAGGCGTCGGAGTCGATGCCGTAGCGGTGCCCGGCGCCGTCCACCTCCGCGTAGTACGTGTAGACCAGCGAGCGGTCGGCGGCGGCGAGCTGTTCGGCCGCCAGGTCCATCCGCTCCTCGCCGGCCAGCCGGCCGTGGAACGTGCCGCCGCTGAGCGCGATCTCGGTGAGCGGGGTGCGTGCGAAGTTCGGCGAGGAGACCTGGCAGGTGTGGATGCCGGCGGCGTGCGCCTGCTGGAAGACGGTCGGGTACGGCTGCCAGGCGTGCGGGTCGGTCCACGGCTGCCAGCGCAGCTGGTTCATCAGCTCGCCGCTGTCCGGGTTCAGACAGGTGTAGCCGGCCAGGCCGTGCGCGCCGGGCGGCAGGCCGGTGCCGACCGAGGCGAGCGAGGCGGCGGTGGTGGCCGGGAAGCCGGCGGTGATCGGGCGGCCGGTGCGGTTGAACGAACTGTCCAGAAGGGACGTCAGGAACGGCGCCTCGTCCGGGTGGTCCCGCAGCAGCTGCCAGCCGAGGCCGTCGATGAGGAAGACGCAGACGCGGTCGGCGGGGGCGAGGTCCATGCCCGGCGCGCCCGCCTCCGGGATGCCGGGCAGGGTCAGGCCCTGGCCGGCGGTGATGGTGGGCAGCAGGTCGGCGAGCGAGCCGGTGCCGTAGCGGGGCACCGGCGCGCCGGCCAGGTCGAGCGGTTCCGGTTCCGGCCAGGCGGGGGCGGCGTGCGCCATCAGCGGGTGGTGGCCGCGGTGGCCTCGGACAGGGCCTGGGCGAAGGCGAGCGTCTGCCGGACGGTGTCCGGGCCGTCGCCGGCCTCGCTGACCCGCAGCGACAGGTCGTCGGCGGTCGAGGAGCCGGTGTAGCCGTGGTCCGCCTCGCAGTTGGGGTCGCCGCAGGTGGCGGGCTCCAGGTCCAGCCGGGCGACGGCGCCCCAGCCGATGGTCAGCACAACCTCGCGGGGCAGCCGGCCCGGGGTGTACGACTCGGGGTTGGCGACCACCCGGCTGAGCACGACGGACGAGATCCGGCCGAGCTTGACCGACTCGGTGGAGGTGGTCGCGTACGGCGAGGGGGAGGTGTCGTCGGCGGACTGCTCGTCGGTGTGGCTGACGATGAAGCGGGTGCCCGTCAGGACCAGGACCGTGACGTGGCGGCGGACCTCGTTGGCGTCGAAGGTCGTCTCCTGGTGGACCAAGTACGAGACCACCGGCTCGCCGCCGACCGCGGCCTGCACCGCCTCGGCCACCAGGGCCGGGTAATAGCCGCTGCGCTCGATCGCCGCGCGCAGCCCTTGGGTCGTCGTACCGGTCTTAGCCATGCGGCCCATCTTACGGGGCGTACCGGCCGGGGCGGGTCCGCGAGCCGCTGTCCGCCACCGGCCGGGCACCGCACGCTCAGTAGACGGACATGCGGCGGGGGCCGAGGTCGGTGGTGGCCGGCGGGCGGGCCAGCCGGACCGTGGCGTCCAGCACGGCGAGGCCGTGCGGGGCGACGACGACGGGCTCCAGGTCCACGCCGACGACCTCGGGATGGTCGTCGACCAGCCGGGAGACCCGCAGCAGCAGGTCCTCCAGGGCGGCGGTGTCCACCGGCTGGCTGCCGCGCCAGCCGAACAGCAGCGGGGCCGTGCGGATGGAGCGGATCTGCTCGGCGACGTCGCGGTCGGTGGCCGGGATGAGGCGGTGCGCCGTGTCGCCGAGCAGCTGCGAGGGGGCGCCGGCCAGGCCGAAGGAGAGGACGGCGCCGGCGGCCGGGTCGATGGCGGCGCGGATGACCGTGTCCACGCCGCGCGGCACCATCGGCTGGACGACCGGGCGCAGCTCCTCGGGCTTGCCGAGGAAGTCGGTCAGCTCGGCGTAGGCGCGGCGCAGCTCCGCCTCGCCGGTCAGGTCGAGGCGGACGCCGCCGAGGTCGGGGCGGTGCCGCAGGTGGGGGGCGGTGGTCTTCAGGGCGACCGGGTAGCCCAGGCGGGCGGCGGCGCGGACGGCGGTGTCCGGGTCGGGGGCCGGGTGGGCGGGGCGGACGTGGATGCCGTAGCGGGCCAGGAGGGCGTGGGCGTCCTCGGCGGGCAGCGGGACGGAGCGGGTGATGTCGGCGTGCCGGGCGAGTCCGTCGAGGAGCCGGTCGATGTCGGCGCCGGCGGCGGCCTCCTCGATGTCCTCGTACTCGGGCACGCGGCCGGGGTCGGCGGCGTCCCGGCGCCATTTCGCGTACCGCACCGCCTGGGCGAGCGACCGGACGGCGCGCTCGGCGGCGGGGTAGACCGGTATCAGCGGGGCGGGCGGGGGGCCGGGCGTGTCGGAAGGGGTCCGCGGGGCTTGTGCGGCGTCCGTGGGGGCCGCCGGGCCGTCCGGGGCGGGTGCGGGACCGGCGGACGGCGGCGGAGCCGCGAGGGCGTCGGCGAGGGCGTCCATGGCCAGGTGGACGACCGTGACCGGCTTCGCGGGCGCGGCGGACGAGGCGGCCTCGCGCAGCGCCGCGGCGAGGTCGGCGCCCTCGCCCGGGGAGGCGGCACCCTCCTCCCCCACCCACGGGATGGCGGTGACGACGACGGCGTCGCAGAGCCCGTTGGCCAGGGCGGCGGACAGGGCCGTACAGAAGTCCGCCGGGGTGGCCGCGGCGGCGAGCACATGGGGGCGCAGCGGGCGCAGCCCCTCGGTGAGACAGGCGTCGTACGTCAGCAGGGCGAGGGCCTCGGAATTGCCGAGGATGGCGACGCGCGGGCCGCCCGGCAGCGGCTGGGAGGCCAGCAGCAGCCCGGCGTCGATCAGTTCCGTGACCGTGTCCACGCGGATCACGCCGGCCTGGCGCATCAGGGCGGAGACCGTGCTGTCGGGGATGCGGACCGTGGGGACGGTGTGGCCGAGCGGCGCGGTGCCGGTGTGGCGGGCGCCCTTGGCCACGACCACGGGTTTGACGGCGGACGTCCGGCGCGCGAGGCGCATGAACTTGCGGGGGTCGCCGATCGACTCCAGGTAGAGCAGCGCCACGTCGGTGGCGGGGTCGTCGTACCAGTACTGGAGCAGGTCGTTGCCGGAGAGGTCGGCGCGGTTGCCGGCCGACAGGAAGGTGGAGATGCCGGCGATCGAGCCGTCGCCGGGGCCGTACCGGTGCAGGCCGCTGAGCAGGGCGATGCCGATCGCCCCGGACTGGGTGAACAGGCCGATGCGTCCGGCGCCGGGCATCTGGGGGGCGAGCGAGGCGTTCAGCCGGGCCTCGGGGGCGGTGTTGATCAGGCCGAAGGCGTTCGGGCCGATGAGGCGCATGCCGTACGACCGGGCCTGGTGGAGCAGGGCGCGCTGGCGCTCGCGGCCCTCGGGGCCGGACTCGGCGTATCCGGAGGAGAGGATCACCAGGCCGCGCACGCCGTGCTCGCCGCAGTCCCGGACCACGCCGGGGACCTGGGCGGCGGGCACCGCGATCACCGCGAGGTCGACGGGCTCGGGGATCTCGGGCACCGAACGGTGTCCCGGCACGCCCTCGGGGGCGAGGCGGGTGCCGCCCTCGGGGAAGGCGTGGTTGACCGCGTACACCCGGCCCGGGTAGCCGGAGCCGAGGAGGTTGCGCAGGACCGAGCGGCCGACGCCGCCGGGGGCGCGGCCGGTGCCGATGACGGCGACCGCGCCGGGGGCGAGCAGGCGCTGCACGGAGCGGGCCTCGGCGCGCTGCTCCCGGCCGCGCATGACGGCCATGGACTGCTCGGTGGGCTCCAGGTCGAACTCCAGCCGCACGACGCCGTCCTCGAAGGTGCGCTGCTGGGTGTACCCGGCGTCGGTGAAGACCTTGATCATCTTGGAGTTGGCGGGCAGCACCTCGGCGGCGAACCGGCGGATGCCGCGCTCGCGGGCGACCGCGGCGATGTGCTCCAGGAGCGCGGAGGCCACCCCGCGGCCCTGGTGGGCGTCCTGGACCAGGAAGGCGACCTCGGCCTGGTCGGCGCCGGGCTCCTTGGCGGGCCGGCCGCGCTCGTCGATGCGGTCGTAGCGGACGGTGGCGATGAACTCGCCGCCGACGGTGGCCGCCAGGCCGACCCGGTCGACGTAGTCGTGGTGGGTGAAGCGGTGCACGTCGCGGTCGGACAGGCGCGGGTAGGGCGCGAAGAAGCGGTAGTACTTCGACTCGTCCGAGACCTGTTCGTAGAAGGAGACCAGGCGCTGGGCGTCGTCGGGGGTGATGGGGCGGATGCGCGCGGTGCCGCCGTCGCGCAGCACGACATCGGCCTCCCAGTGGGCCGGGTAGACGCTGTCCGACGGGCTCTGCATGGGGGACAGCGTACGGCCCGGCACCGACAACCGGCTCGGCATGCGCGGCCGCCGGGGCCCGGGCAGGCTGGGACGGACCGGCGGGTCCCCGGATGCGGACGGACCGGCGGGTCCCGGATGGCGGACGGTCCGGCCGCGCGCCCGCGACCTGCCGGTAGCGTGCCGACGGCCCGCGGGGTACGCCGCCGCGGCCTGCCGGAGCACCCCCGGCACCATGAGACACTGGTCTAGACAACCTCAACGACTTGAAGGGCAACACCATGGCTGAGCGCCGCGTCAATGTCGGTTGGGCCGAGGGCCTGCACGCCCGCCCCGCCTCGATCTTCGTTCGTGCTGCCACCGCCTCCGGGGTTCCGGTGACGATCGCCAAGGCCGACGGCAACCCGGTCAACGCGGCCTCCATGCTGGCCGTGCTGGGCCTGGGCGCCCAGGGTGGCGAGGAGATCGTGCTGGCCTCGGACGCCGAGGGCGCCGACGCCGCGCTCGACCGTCTCGCGAAGCTGGTCGCCGAGGGCCTTGAGGAGCTCCCGGAGACCGTCTGAACCGCTTCGCGGATCACTGTGCACGCGGCCCCGCCGCGGCGGCCGGAATCTCCCGGCGCCGGGCGGGGCCGCTTGTCGTCCGCCGTCCCGTACGCCCTGATACGGAGTGCTTCCCGTACTCCCTGATACGGGGCGCTTCCCGTGCGCCTTGATACGGGGCGGCGGCCGCCCCGCTCCACCTTTACCGCGCGCGCCGCGCAGACGAAATCGGGCAGGCCGGGCCGAGGAATTCCGTACGCCGATTTCCCGGGGCCGCAATTCCGGCGCCACTCCCCCGCCCGCACCTTTTCGGAGAATCCGCGTACCGCTTGTATACGGCGGCTCTGTTAATTCCGGTCGCGCGCCGTGTTTACGGGCTGTTTCGGAGTGCTCACGGCCGGGTCCGGAGCGCCGGCGCGCAGGCTGTACGCCCCGCGCGACCGCTCGACGTGCGCCGCCATCAGGGCGCGCGCCCGCTCCGCGTCACCGCGGCTCACCGCGTCCAGCACCGCCCCGTGCTCCTCCCAGGACCGCTCGTCGCGGGCCGGGGCCTCGACCGCGTACATCCAGTCGATCTTGCGCCGGAGCTGGGTGAGGAGCGCCGCCAGACTGGCACTGCCGGACGCCTGGGCGAGCGTCTCGTGGAACCAGCCGTCCAGTTGGCGCAGCTCGGCCCGCCGCCCCTGCCGGGCGCGCTCCCGGCCCAGCCGGACGATGCCGCGCAGCACCTTCAGGTGCGCGGCGGTGCGGCGGGCGGCGGCGCGGGCGGCGCCCAGCGGCTCCAGCAGGCCGCGGATGTCCAGGAGGTCGGCCGCCTCCCGCTCGGTGGGCGCGGCCACGCAGGCGCCCGCGTGGTGCCGGATGGTGACGAAACCCTCGGACTGGAGCGTGCGCAGCGCCTCGCGCACGGGGACGCGGGAGACCCCGTACCGGCCGGCCAGCAGTTCCTCGATCAGCCGGCTGCCCGGCGGGAGGACGCCGGACACGATGTCGTCGCGGATCGCCGTGCACACCGCATGCGCGGAAATGTGGCCTCGCATCTGCCGTGCCTCCGCCGTAATCCCCGGGAAACGTCCGCAATTGCCGCCGGGCGGCGGCATTCGACGTGACTCTATTCGACAGGAACGGGATTTCCGACGGCTCTGGCGCATTCATGGATATTTTTTGGCCAGCACTGCCGGGCGCATACGCATACGCCGGTGCCCCGGCCGCGGGGGCCGGGGCACCGGGTGGGGACGGGGATGCGCGTCAGACGTTGACGCCGTGCGAGCGCAGGTAGGCGACCGGGTCGATGTCGGAGCCGTACTCGGCGGAGGTGCGGGCCTCGAAGTGCAGGTGCGGCCCGGTGGTGTTGCCGGTGTTGCCCGACAGGGCGATCTGCTGGCCCGGGGTGACGGTCTGGCCCACCGAGACGCTGATGGACGACAGGTGGCCGTACTGGGTGTAGGTGCCGTCGTTCATCTTGATGACGACGTTGTTCCCGTACGCGCCGCCCCAGCCGGCCTCGACGACGGTGCCCGAGCCCACGGCGTGCACGGTGGTCCCGGAGGCCGCGTGGAAGTCGACGCCGGTGTGGCTGCCGGAGGACCACAGGCCGCTGGACGCCTTGTAGCTCGTGGAGACGTAGGAGCCGTCGACGGGGGCGACGTACGTCATGAGGCGCTTGCGCTCGGCCTCCCGGGCGGCGCGCTCCTCGGCCTCCCGCTTCTTCTTCGCCTCCGCGTCGGCCTTGCGCTTGGCCTCCTCGGCCTGCTGACGCGCCTCGGCCTCGGCCCTGGCCTGCGCGGCGGCGGCATCGGCGGCCTCCTGCTGCGCGTCGGCCTGCGCCTCGACCTGCTCGGCCAGCTCGTCGCCGAGGACGACGGCCTGGTGGAGGCCGGTGTCGTGGGTGCTCGCGTCGTCCGTGTTGCCGGCCGCCAGCGCCGGGGAGGCGACGGAGGCGATGACGCCGGACGCGGCGAGCGTGGCTATGCCGGCGAGGTTGCGGGTCGTCCGCGCGCTGCGGCTCGGACCACGGTGCTTCCCGGTGCCACGGGTGAACGCCATGGGGTGGCTGTGTCCTTTCCTTCCCTCTCGCCTACCGGGTTAGCTGACGGGTTCGGAGCAGGAAGGTCTCCTACGGGCCCCTCCGGGAAGGCGCCCGATTCACCCCAGGGGACGTGGGTCCCCGGCTCCCCTGGCTCGCGCCGTACGGGGACTCGGCGATGACTGTCCGTGCCGCGGTTGCGGCGGTGATCCCGCGGACAGCCGGATCGACGCTAAACGGGGCCACTTTCGATCGGCAAACAGAACCCCGGTTTTGTGCCGTACGCCACACAGGCATCAGGCAACCATCCCCATCAATTGGGACATAAAGAAGATCCAGCGGCACTGGCGCACCACTGGATCCTCTTCGTGACGTCCCATCACCCCGGCGGGTCATGGTCCGTCCGCCGCGGACGGCCCGGCCCGCCCGGTGACGGGCCGTCGGCCGCCGGGGCCGTACCCGTGACGTGCCGTCAGCCCTTGACCACCGTCACCTCGCCGATGCCGAGCGCCTTGACGGGCTCCTCGATCTCGGCGGCGTCGCCCACCAGGACGGTCACCAGCCGGTCCACCGGGAAGGCGCTGACGGCCGCCGCGGTGGCCTCGACCGTGCCGGTCTGCGCGAGCCGCACGTACAGCTGCGCCTGGTAGTCGTCCGGGAGCTGCTGCTCGACCTGGTCGGCGAGGGTGCCCGCGACGGCCGCCGCGGTCTCGTACTTCAGGGGCGCGACGCCGACCAGGTTCTGCACGGCCACGTCCCGCTCGGCGTCCGTCAGGCCCTCCGCGGCGAGGGTGCGCAGCACCTGCCACAGGTCGGCCAGGGCCGGGCCGGTGGAGGCGGTGTCCACCGAGCCGCTGATGGCGAGCATCGCGGCGCCGTCGCCGTCGGCCGAGGAGCGCAGCACCTGCCCGAAGGCGCGCACCCCGTAGGTGTAGCCCTTCTCCTCGCGCAGCACCCGGTCCAGGCGGGAGGTGAGGGTGCCGCCCAGGCAGTACGTGCCGAGCACCTGGGCGGGCCAGGCGCGGTCGTGCCGGTCCGGGCCGATGCGGCCGATGAGCAGCTGGGTCTGTACGGCGCCGGGGCGGTCGACGATCACCACCCGGCCGGTGTCGTCGGCGGTGATCGGGCTGGCCTTCACCGGTTCGGCGGGCGACCCCGTCCAGGCGCCGAGGGTCTCCGCGAGGGCCGTGTCCAGATCGACGCCGGTGAAGTCGCCGACGATGACGGCGGTGGCCGTGGCGGGGCGCACATGGGCCTCGTAGAAGGCGCGGACGGCCGCCGCGTCGATCCGCGAGACGGTCTCCTCGGTGCCCTGGCGCGGCCGGGACATCCGGGAGTCGGCCGGGAACAGCTCCTTGGACAGGGCCATCGCGGCGCGGCGCGCCGGGTTGGCGAGCTCGTGCGGGATCTCGTCGAGGCGGTTGCGCACCAGGCGCTCGACCTCGCCGTCCGGGAAGGCCGGGGCGCGCAGGGCGTCGGCGAGCAGCCCGAGCGCCTTGTCCAGGCGGGAGGCCGGGACCTCCAGGGAGACGCGGACGCCGGGGTGGTCGGCGTGCGCGTCCAGGGTGGCGCCGCAGCGCTCCAGCTCGGCGGCGAACTGCTCGGCGTCGTGCTTGTCGGTGCCCTCGGACAGGGCACGCGCCATGATGGTCGCGACGCCGTCCAGGCCCGCGGGCTCGGTCTCCAGGGGCGCGACGATGTCGATCTCGACGGCCACGACCTGCTGGCCGGGCCGGTGGCTGCGCAGGACCGTCAGGCCGTTGGGCAGCCGCCCGCGCTCGGGGGCGGGGAAAGCCCACGGCTTGGGCTCGCCGCCGGCCGGCTGCGGGTGGAAGGTCATCGTGGTGCTGACGGCGTCGCTCACTGGGCCGCCTCCTCGTCGTTGTCCTCGGCGGCGGTCGGCTCGGTCGGCTCGTACACGAGCACCGCGCGGTTGTCGGGGCGCAGCCGGGCCTGGGCGACCTCCTGCACCTCCTGCGGGGTGATGTCCAGGACGCGCTGCACGGCGGTCAGGGCGAGCTGCGGGTCGCCGAACAGCACGGCGAAGCGGCACAGTTCGTCGGCGCGGCCGCTGGCGGTCGCGAGCCGGTCCAGCCACTCGCGCTCCAACTGGGCCTGCGCGCGCTCCATCTCCTCGGGGGTGGGCCCCTCGGCCGCGAAGCGGGCCAGCTCCTCGTCGACGGCGCTCTCGATCTCCGGCACCTCGACGCCGCCGGAGGTCTTCACGTCCAGCCAGCCCAGCGAGGGCGCGCCGGCCAGCCGCAGCAGGCCGAAGCCCGCGGCCACGGCCGTACGGTCGCGGCGCACCAGCCGGTTGTACAGGCGCGAGGACTCGCCGCCGCCGAGCACCGTCAGCGCCAGGTCGGCGGCGTCGGCCTCGCGGGTGCCGTCCTGCGGGAGGCGGTAGGCGGCCATCAGGGCGCGGGAGGGCACGTCCTCCTCGACGACCTCGCGCAGCTCCTTGCCGATGATGTCCGGGAGGGAGCCGTCGCGCGGCGGCTGCTTGCCCCCGTGGCCGGGGATGGAGCCGAAGTACTTCTCCACCCAGGCGAGGGTCTGCTCGGGGTCGATGTCGCCGACGACCGCCAGCACCGCGTTGTTGGGCGCGTAGTACGTACGGAAGAAGGCCCGCGCGTCCTCCAGGGAGGCGGCGTCCAGATCGGCCATCGAGCCGATGGGGGTGTGGTGATACGGGTGGCCCTCGGGGTACGCCATGGCCGTCAGCTTCTCGAAGGCCGTGCCGTACGGGACGTTGTCGTAGCGCTGGCGGCGCTCGTTCTTGACGACGTCGCGCTGGTTCTCCAGGGACTCCTCGTCCAGCGCCGTGAGCAGGGAGCCCATGCGGTCGGCCTCCAGCCACAGCGCGAGCTCCAGCTGGTGGGCGGGCATGGTCTCGAAGTAATTGGTCCGCTCGAAGCTGGTCGTGCCGTTCAGGGAGCCGCCGGCGCCCTGTACCAGTTCGAAGTGGCCGTTGCCCGTGACCTGGGCGGATCCCTGGAACATGAGGTGCTCGAAGAGGTGGGCCAGACCGGTACGGCCCTTGACCTCGTGGCGCGAGCCGACGTCGTACCAGAGGCAGACCGCGGCGACCGGGGTCAGGTGATCTTCGGAGAGCACCACGCGCAGGCCGTTGGCCAGCCGGTGCTCGGTCGCTGTCAGGCCGCCGGAGCCGGCTTGTTCTGTGGCCGTGTGACCCATGGGCATGTACGTCCCTTCGATCCGCTTGCGAGGAAGTTCTGTCACTGTATGCAAGCGCGCCGGGCTATGGCGAAGTTCCCGTCCGGGCTGCCTCGTACGAGCGGTCTTCGCCGTCCGCCCGTCCGGCGGCCCGGGGAGGGTCGCGGTCGGCGTTGTCAGTGGGGCGGGCCACAATGGTCCGCGAAAGACCCGAACGTGATCCAGCATCGGCAAGCAGCAGGACGCAAGCGAAGGAGCCGCAGCCGCGATGGCCCGCCGTAGCACGAAGACCCCGCCGCCGGACGACTTCGAGGAGAGGATCCTCGACATCGACGTCGTCGACGAGATGCAGGGCTCCTTCCTTGAGTACGCGTACTCGGTCATCTACTCCCGCGCCCTCCCGGACGCCCGCGACGGCCTCAAGCCCGTGCACCGCCGCATCCTCTACCAGATGAACGAGATGGGGCTGCGCCCCGAGCGCGGGTACGTCAAGTGCGCCCGCGTGGTCGGCGAGGTCATGGGTAAGCTCCACCCGCACGGCGACGCGTCCATCTACGACGCCCTGGTGCGGATGGCGCAGTCCTTCTCCATGCGGGTCCCCCTGGTGGACGGCCACGGCAACTTCGGCTCGCTCGGCAACGACGACCCGCCCGCGGCCATGCGGTACACCGAGTGCCGGATGGCCTCGGCCACGTCCCTGATGACGGAGTCGATCGACGAGGACACGGTCGACTTCACCCCGAACTACGACGGCCAGGAGCAGGAGCCGGTCGCCCTGCCCGCCGCCTACCCGAACCTGCTCGTCAACGGCGCGTCCGGGATCGCGGTCGGCATGGCGACGAACATGCCGCCGCACAACCTCGGCGAGGTGATCGCCGCCGCCCGCCACCTGATCAAGCACCCGAACGCGGACCTCGAAACGCTGATGCGTTTCGTGCCGGGCCCCGACCTGCCGACCGGCGGCCGGATCGTGGGCCTGGGCGGCATCCGGGACGCGTACGAGACCGGCCGCGGCACCTTCAAGATCCGCGCCACCGTCTCGATCGAGAACGTGACCGCCCGCCGCAAGGGCCTGGTCGTCACCGAACTCCCGTTCGCCGTCGGTCCCGAGAAGGTCATCTCCAAGATCAAGGACCTGGTGGGCGCGAAGAAGCTCCAGGGCATCGCGGACGTGAAGGACCTCACCGACCGCGAGCACGGCCTGCGCCTGGTCATCGAGATCAAGAACGGCTTCAACCCGGAGGCCGTCCTGGAGCAGCTGTACAAGCTCACGGCCATGGAGGAGTCCTTCGGGATCAACAACGTCGCGCTGGTCGACGGCCAGCCGCTGACGCTGGGTCTCAAGGAGCTGCTGGAGGTCTACGTCGACCACCGCTTCGACGTGGTGCGCCGGCGCAGCGAGTTCCGGCGCCGCAAGAAGCAGGACCGCCTCCACCTGGTCGAGGGCCTGCTGACGGCCCTGGTCGACATCGACGAGGTCATCCGTCTGATCCGCTCCAGCGAGAACAGCGCGCAGGCCAAGGAGCGGCTGATGGACCGCTTCGCGCTCAGCGACATCCAGACGCAGTACATCCTCGACACCCCGCTGCGCCGGCTGACCAAGTTCGACCGCATCGAGCTGGAGTCCGAGCGCGACACCCTCAAGGCCGAGATCGAGAAGCTGACCGCGATCCTGGAATCGGACGCCGAGCTGCGCAAGCTCGTCTCCAACGAGCTGGCCGCGGTGGCCAAGAAGTACGGCACCGACCGGCGTACGGTCCTGCTGGAGTCGGCGGGCGCCCCGGTGTCCGCGGTGCCGCTGGAGGTCGCCGACGACCCGTGCCGGGTGCTGCTGTCCTCGACCGGTCTGCTGGCCCGTACGGCCAACGGAGAGGTGAGCTTCGACGCGGAGGCCAAGCGCGTCAAGCACGACGTGATCGTCTCGGCGGTGCCGGCCACCACGCGCGGCGAGGTGGGCGCGGTGACGTCCGCCGGCCGGCTGCTGCGGCTCCAGGTGGTCGATCTGCCGCAGCTCCCGGACACGGCCGCGGCGCCGAACCTGTCCGGCGGCGCGCCGGTGGCGGAGTTCCTCTCCCTCCAGGAGGACGAGGAGCTGATCTGCCTGATGACGCTCGACGAGTCCTCCCCGGGGCTGGCGCTCGGCACCCGGCAGGGCATCGTCAAGCGGGTGGTGCCGGACTATCCGTCGAACAAGGAAGAGCTGGAGGTCATCACCCTCAAGGAGGGCGACCGCATCGTGGGCGCGGCGGAGCTGCGTACGGGTGAGGAGGACCTGGTCTTCATCACCGACGAGGCACAGCTGCTGCGCTACCCGGCGGGGCAGGTGCGCCCGCAGGGCCGGCCGGCCGGCGGCATGACCGGCATCAAGCTGGGCCCGGACGCGAAGGTCATCTTCTTCTCCGCGGTCGACCCGGCCACCGACGCCATGGTCTTCACCGCCTCCGGCTCGCACGGCACGCTCGACGACTCGGTCTCGACGGCCAAGCTCACGCCCTTCGACCAGTACCCGCGCAAGGGCCGGGCAACCGGCGGTGTGCGCTGCCAGCGGTTCCTGAAGGGCGAGGACTGCCTGACCCTGGCCTGGGCCGGTGCCGCGCCGGTACGAGCCGCGGACGCCAAGGGCTCGCCGGTGCCCCTGCCGGACCCGGACCCGCGGCGCGACGGCTCGGGCGTACCGCTGCAGAAGCCGGTCACGGCGCTGGCGGGGCCGGTGTAACGGGCACGCCGACATGGGCAGGCCCCCGGGCGGCTGCGGCCGGACCGGGGGCTTGGGCCGGGGGCTGGGCGGTGGGGGCGCTGGGCCTTTGGGGCTGGGCGGTGGGGGCGCTGGGCCTTGGGGGCTGGGCCGGCGGGCGCTGGCTCGTTCGGTCTAGGGCTCGGTGGGGTCCTCGGGTTCGCCGGGGGCGAAGGGAGTGGGTTCGCCGGGTTCTGCCGGAGCGAAGTCCCCGGGCTCGCCGGGAGCGAAAGCCGCGGGTTCGCCGGGCTCCCCCGGAGCGAAGTCCCCGGGCTCACCGGCCTCCCCGGGCTCGCCCATGGACGGTACGTACCGCAGCACGCCCCACATGCTGTCCGGCTCGGCGCGCTCCGGCCCCGTCTCCCGGCAGTCCGCCAGTTCCTTGCGCAGCGCCGCCGCGTCGACCCCGCTGCCGATCATGACGAGCTGGGTGCGCCGCTCCTCGTCCGGCTGCCACGGCGACGGGTAGAACCGCAGGAAGTCGCCGACCGCGTGCACGGCGAACTTCTGCCGGTTCTCCGGGACGTCGAAGTGGACGAAGCCCTTGATCCGGTAGAGCCCGGCGGGCCGGCTGTCCAGGAACGCCATCAGCCGGCGCGGATTCATCGGCTCGTCCGAGACGAACTCCACGCTTTCGTAGGCCGCGTGGAGATGACCGCCGTGCCCGTGGCCGTGGCACCCCGGTCCGTCGCACACGTGCTCCCCCGACGCCTCCCCGCCCGCCGCGGCCTCCGCGTCCGCCTCCGCCCGGACCAGGTCCTCGAAGGACAGCTGGCGGACCGCCTCGTCCGCCTCGTCCCGCGGCTTGCGGTCGAAGAACAGCTCCGGGTCGATCCGCCCGTACGCCGCCGGGACGACCGGCGTTCCCGGGCTCAGCTCGGCGAGGGTGGCCAGGAGGGCGCGCTGCTCCGCCGCTCCGATCCGGTCGGCCTTGTTCAGGACCACGAGATCGGCGACGGCCACGTGCCGGTCGATCTCCGGATGCCGGGCCCGGGTGGCCGCGAACTCGGCGGCGTCGACGACCTCGGTGAGCCCGCCGTAGACGATCCGGTCGTTCTCGCTGGCCAGGATCATGCGGATGAGTTCCTGGGGCTCGGCCAGCCCGCTGGCCTCGATGACGATGACGTCGATGCGGGCCGCCGGGCGGACCAGGCGCTCCAGGTACTCGTCCAGTTCGCTGGTGTCCACCGCGCAGCACAGGCAGCCGTTGCCCAGCGAGACCATCGAGTCGACCTGCCCGGCCAGCGTCATGGCGTCGATCTCGATGCTGCCGAAGTCGTTGACCACCGCTCCGACGCGGCTGCCGCCGCTGCGGCTCAGCAGGTGGTTGAGCAGGGTGGTCTTGCCGGAACCGAGGAATCCGGCGAGCACGATGACCGGGATCTGTCGCGGGGCCTGCGGGGCCAAGGGGGCGCCTCCATCGTCGTACGTCGGTGCGGCGGCGCGCCGTCGGTCCGGCACACCGTCAGGTCAGCGCGGCGGGCACCGGCTGCGGCGGGGGCGGACCCACATAGCGGGCCGCCGGACGGATGATCTTGGAGTCGTCCGCCTGCTCCAGGATATTGGCGCTCCACCCGATCACCCGCGCCGCGCAGAACGTGGGGGTGAACATCTCCCGCGGCAGACCGCACAGCTCCATCACCACGCCCGCGTAGAACTCCACGTTGGTGTGCAGCTCACGGCCGGGCTTCAGTTCGGCGAGCAGCGCCTCGACCCGCTCCTCCACCTGCACCGCGAAGTCCACGAGCGGCCCGCCGAAGCCCCGCGCGATGTCCCGCAGCATCCGCGAGCGCGGGTCCTCGGTGCGGTAGACCGGATGCCCGAAGCCCATGATCCGCTCGCCCGACCGGACCCGTTCCCGGATCCAGGCGTCGATGCGGTCCGGGCTGCCGATGGCGTCGAGGGCGTCCAGGGCCCTGCTGGGCGCGCCGCCGTGCAGCGGCCCGGAGAGCGCGCCGACCGCACCGGTCAGGCAGGCCGCGAGGTCGGCCCCGGTGGAGGCGATCACACGGGCGGTGAAGGTGGACGCGTTGAAGCCGTGGTCGACAGTGGAGATCAGATAGCGCTCGATGGCACTGGCGCGTGCGGGGTCCGGCTCCTCACCGGTGAGCATGTAGAGGTAGTTGGCGGCGTACGGAAGGTCGTCCCGCGGCTCGACCGGCGCGAGGCCCCGGCCGAGGCGGTGGAGTGCGGTGAGGATCGTGGGCACCGCGGCGCTCGCGGTGAGCGCGTCGGCGCCGCGCTGCCGGGGGTCGATGTCGTACAGGGGCCGGAAGCCCGCGGCGGCGCCGAGCAGGGAGAGCGCGGTGCGCAGACCGGCGAGCGGGCCGCCGCGGGCGCTCGCACGGGCGATGCCGGGCAGCGCGTCCCGTACGGCGTCGGGCAGGCGGCGCAGGGCCGCGGTCTCCGCGGCGAAGGCGGCGCGCTGCGACGCGTCCGGCAGGGAGCCGCGGAGCATCAGGTGCCAGACGTCCTCGAAGGTACGGCTCTGCGCAAGCTCCACGGCGGAGTACTGGCGGTAGTGGTAGAAGCCCTCCTGGCCCCGGACGTCCCCCAGTTCGGTCTCGGTGACGATCACGCCCGCGAGTCCGCGGGGGACGTCGACGGTCGTCTCTGAGTTGGCGATCGACATCGTGGGGGTGCCTTTCTGGTCGGGCTGTCGGGGGTGGCGGTCCGGTGCGGGTGGTGGGTGGGGGTTTCGGGGATGGGTGGAGGCTTCGGGGGTGGCTGGCGGGTCTGCCGCAGGATCCGGTGGTCTCCGGCGGCCTTCAGCGGCCTCCGATGTTGATTCGACTGTCCATGCTGTACTCATTCACTGTCAATATTGATTGAATCAATACATAGCTAGAGCGAATCGATACGGTGGGCCCCATGGCGGATCACGAAACGGACGGCGGAAGCGACGGCGGCGAGCGGCGGCTGAGCACTCGGGAGACGGCCGAACGGCTCGGCGTGAAGCCGGAGACGGTCTACGCGTACGTCAGCCGCGGCCAACTGACCAGCCGACGAGCCCCCGGGGGACGCGGCAGCACCTTCGACGCCGCGGAAGTCGAGGCGCTCGCCCGGCGCAGCGCCCGGCGCGAACCGCCCGCCCAAGGCGGCGACCTGGCGATCCGTACCGGCATCACCCTCATCGACGGGGACCGCTGCTACTTCCGCGGCGTGGACACGTCCGAGCTGGCCGCCCACTACGGCTACGAAGAGGTCGCCGACTGGCTCTGGACAGGCGTGCTGCGCCCAGGCGCCCGCTTCACCTCGCCGGAGGACGCGCTGGCCGCCGCGCGCCGGGCCGTCGGCGCGCTGCCCGCGCACAGCAGCCCGATGGACCGGCTGCGCGTCGCGGTGGTGGCGGCTGCTGCCGCCGATCCGCTGCGCTTCGACCTGTCCGAAGGCGCCGTCCTGGGCACGGCGCGCGCACTGATCCCCGTCCTCGTGGACTCCCTGCCCCTCTCGGGCACCCCGGACGACCACGCCTCAGCGCCGCTCCCCCGCCGCCTGTGGTCGCGCCTCACCCCGGAACCGCCTGACGGACCGTCACTCCGCGCCCTGGACGCCGCCCTCGTCCTCCTCATCGACCACGACCTCGCCGCCTCCACCCTGGCCGCCCGGGTGGCCGCTTCAGCGCGAGCCCATCCGTACGCCGTCGTGTCGGCCGGTTTCGGCGCGCTGGACGGGCCCTTGCACGGCGCCGCCAGCGGCCTCGCGCACCGCATGCTGCTGGAGGTGCTGGAGCGTGGCAGCGCGGCGGCCGTGGTCGCGGACCACCTGCGCGCCGGCCGCCGGGTGCCCGGCCTCGGTCACCGCCTCTACCAGGGGGAGGACCCGCGCGCCCGCACGCTGTTCCGCCTCCTGGAGGACATGCCACAGGCCGAACCGGCGCTCCGCGCGGCCCGCGAAATCGCCGCCACCACCGCCCGCCACACCGCCCTGCACGCCAACGTCGATCTCGCTCTGGCCGTACTGACCGTCTCGTACGGTATGCCCCCCGAAGCCGGCGAGACGGTCTTCGCGGTGGCCCGCACGGCCGGCTGGATCGCCCACGCACTGGAGGAGTACGAGGAGTACCCGCTACGCATCCGCCCGAGCGGGCACTACCAGGGGCCACGGCCACCCCAGGCGGTGCCGTGAGCGGCCACCTCAAGCGGTGCCGTGAATCAGGCTTGAGAGGCGGGCGCGCGGGCCGGAGAGGGGCGGGCGCGGGTCCGGGAGCGGCGAAGGCGGCAGGCCCGGGGAGAGGCGGATGCGGAAGCCCGGGAGAGACGGACGCAGAAGCCCGGGGATCTACCGGCGAGAGAGCAACTCCACGCAACCAGGCCCGGATCGCACCGGCTTCGGCCCTGGATTCCGGTCGCTCCGCGACAGGTTAGGGTTACCTACGTGAGCACGTGCGCAACCGCTTCCCGCGATGCCGCCGAGCCCGTCGCGGGCACTTCGGCAACCGCCCGGACCTGGCTGCTCGTCGAGCAGACCGGCCCGTGGGGCACCGAGGCGCTGACCGAGAGCCACCTCGATCCCCGCACCGGGCGCGCCCTGGAAGCGGCCGCGCACGGAACAGGCGTACGCGTCGCCCTGATCCGCCGACCGGGCCGTCACGCGGACTGCCACGGCTCCACCGCCCGCCGCGTCTTCGTCGCGCACACCGCACCGGGCCGCTCCTGGATACGCACCGCCGCCATCACCGACCCGGACGCGCTGCTGCACCTCGACTTCGCACGCCTGGGAGCCGGTGAGCACGACGGACTCTGGTCCCCCTACACCGGCGATCCCCTGGTCTTCGTCTGCACCAACGGCAAGCGCGACCGCTGCTGCGCCCTCCTCGGCCGTCCGCTGGCCGCCGAACTGGCCGTGAGCGGAACCGAGGCATGGGAGGTCACCCACATCGGCGGCCACCGCTTCTCCCCCACCCTCTTCGTTCTCCCGTACGGCTACTCCTATGGTCGGGCCTCCGCGCCACTGGTCAAGGACGCCGTGGAGGCGGCGCGTTCGGGCCGCATCCTGCTGGACCACTGCCGGGGCCGCTCCGCCTGGGAGCGCCCGGCGCAGGCCGCCGACCTCGCCGTACGGGAACTGATACACGAGGACCGGGCGGACGCGCTCGACGTCGTGCACACCGTAGCCGTACCGCCGCCCGACACCGACGGAGCGGAGACGAGCGCGACACCGAGGGGCCCGAACCGCAAGGACATGGGCCGAGACAGCACGGCGTCCGGCCCCCACAGCGCACCCGCCCCGGCGTGGACCGTCACGGTCGTCCACCGCGACGGCCGATCCTGGCAGGTCATGATCGAGCAACGCGCCGACGGCACCCCCGCTCCGGCCAGCTGCGGATCCCGGCTGGGACGCCCCGCCCGCATGACCGTCCTGTCCGTACACCCCCTCCCCTCCCCTCCCCCCCCCGCTGACCCGCCCTGACCTGCCCCAACCCGGCCCATCCCGTCCCATCCCGTCCTGAGCGCACGGCACCGCACCGCACCGCCGACAGCAGACCGTCACACAGGCCGGCCTCCAGCACTCAGCACTGCCACAGGAACGCAGCCTCGCCACAGGGCCGACAGTGGAACACGTAACCCCGGCCCATTCCACCGAAGTTGGCCGCGGTCGCGGAGTCGTATCCCTCTTCCAGCTCGGCCGTGAAGCTCATACGGGCGGCGCAGGTCGGGCAGTCAGGGGTCTCGTCGTGCTGGAGCCAGTCGGGTTCACCGCCCAGCCGCCCGAGGACCGGCTCGTCGGTGGAAGTGCCGTCAGGGTGGGTACGCAACGCGGTGACCGCTCCGAGCAGCGTTTCCCCCTCGGCCGGGACCGTCGCCGCCGCGAGCCTCCCGGTGAACAGGAAGGCCCGGTTGGCGCCGCCAGCGGCGTCCCAGTCGCCGCACATGCCGGGATCGTTCTGACACAGGAACACCGCGACCGCCCCGCACTCAAGCGGAAGATGAGCCAGGAACTGCATGGCTCCTTCACACTCGCGCCACTCCGGCCAGACGAATCCCTCCGGTACGAGCGGAACTCCACCGGTACGCAGTACGGGTTCCTCGGCCACGGCTTCCCCGCCGTAGATCAACAGCATGACCACAGCCTAGGCACGGCCCTCGCACCCCGGACCACCGGCCATCACCGGGTATGACAGGTCCACCGCCCCGCCCACCCACTGCCCCACCGGGGCCCACCGGCCCACCAGTCCAACCCCCCATCAACCGCCCCCTCCCGAACAGCCCCTCTAGAACACTCCTGGACCACCCTCTCTCAAATTCCCCTTCCGCCCACACCCTCGCCATCACCCTCCGAGACTAACCAGCCACGCACAGCCCCCAAAACCCCTGTGGAAAACCGTCGCGCCACTTATCCACAGGCCTTGCCAAGGCCTCCCATCCGCACTCACCCAGCTCCGGCCAGGCTGGCCGCCTGACCGCTCACCGCCTTCGCCTACTGTTCGTCCGTATGGGCGCAAAGGGCGAGATCAACGCGCAGCCGGGCGCGGACCGGGCCGCCGACGGCGGGGTCCGGGGCGCGCTGTCGCGTCTGCGCCGTCGTCTGGGCTGGCCGCGCCGTGTCTTCGCGCAGGTGCTGCTGATGCAGCTGGCCATCGCCACCGGCGTCACCGCGCTCGCCACCGGTCTCTTCCTCGCTCCGCTCGGCGCGCAGCTCGACGACCAGGCGATGCGCCGCGCCCTGGCCATCGCCCAGACCACCGCCGCCGAGTCCCGCCTCGACGACGCGCTGAAGAGCTCCCGCCCGGGGCGCGCCGGGCCCGTGCAGAACGAGGCGGAGCGGATCCGCCGGGCGACCGGGGCGGAGTACGTGGTGATCATGGACGTACGCGGAGTGCGCTGGTCCCACACCGACCCGGACGAGATCGGGCGGCACGTCTCCACCGACCCCAGCGGCGCCCTGGCGGGCCGCGAGGTCATGGAGATCGACGAGGGCACGCTCGGCCGCTCCGCGCGCGGCAAGGTCCCGCTGCGGGACGAGCAAGGGCGCATCGTCGGCGCCGTCTCGGTCGGCATCGCCTATGAGAACGTGCAGCAACTGCTGCTGGCCACCGTGCCGCAGCTGCTCGCGTACGCGGGCGGGGCGCTCGCCGTCGGCGCGCTGGCCGCCTACCTGGTCGCCCGGCGACTCCAGCGCCGTACCCATGACCTGGCCTTCTCCGACATCTCCGCCCTGCTCGCCGAGCGCGAGGCGATGCTGCACGGCATCCGGGAGGGCTTCGTCGCGCTCGACCGGCACGGCCGCATCCGGCTCCTGAACGACGAGGCGCAGCGTCTGCTCGACCTGCGTACCGAGGACACCGGCCGGCCGCTGGCGGAAGCGCTGCCGCCCGGCCGTACCGCCGAGGTCCTGTCCGGCCGGGTGAGCGGCGCCGACCTGCTCACCGTCAGCGGCCAGCGGGTGCTGGTGGCCAACCGGATGCCGACCGACGACGGCGGCGCCGTGGTGACGCTGCGCGACCGCACCGAGCTGGAACGGCTGGGCCGCGAGCTGGACGGTACCCGCGGCCTCATCGACGCGCTCCGCGCCCAGGACCACGAGCACGCCAACCGCCTCCACACGCTGCTCGGACTCCTGGAACTGGGGCTGCACGAGGAGGCCGTGGAGTTCGTGACCCAGGCCGTGGGTGTGCACCGGGCGACCGCCGAGCAGGTCACCGAGCGGGTGCACGACCCGCTGCTGGCCTCCCTCCTGGTCGGCAAGGTGACGGTGGCCACCGAGCGCGGCGTCTCGCTGGCCATCGCGCCCGACAGTCACCTGCCGGACCGCGTGGTCGACCCGCACGGCCTGGTCACCGTCCTGGGCAATCTGGTCGACAACGCCCTGGACGCCACCGCGGGCCGGCCAGAGGCGCGCGTCGAGGTGGAGATCCGTGCCGAGGGGCGCACCGCCGTGGTCCGGGTCCGCGACAACGGTCCTGGCGTACCCGGGCCCCGGCGTGCGGAGATCTTCACCGAGGGCTGGACGACCAAGGAGCCCCCGGCCCACGGGCAGCGTGGCATCGGTCTCGCGCTCGTCCGCCGCCTCGCCGAGCGGTACGGGGGCACCGCCCAGGTGGGCGACCGCCCGGGAGGCGGCGCGGAGTTCACCGTGACTCTCCCGGACGCGCTGTCCGACGCCCTGTCCAACGTCCCGGAAGCCACCGACGTTCCGAAAACCACCGGGGGCTTGGGAGACGCGGGAGCCACCGGAGCCACCGGAGCCACACAAGACACAGGAGCCGGCCAATGATCGACGTACTGGTCGTGGACGACGACATCCGGGTCGCCGAGATCAACGCCGCGTACGTCGCGAAGGTCCCGGGCTTCCGGGTCGGCCGCCTCGCCCACTCCGCCGCCGAGGCGCTGGCCGCCCTGGAGACGCTCCCCGTCGACCTCGTGCTCCTGGACCACTACCTCCCCGACGAGACCGGCCTCCAGCTCGTATCCCGGTTGCGGCAGCGCGGCATGCAGACCGACGTGATCATGGTGACGGCGGCCCGCGACATCGCGACCGTTCAGGCGGCCATGCGCCAGGGCGCGCTGCAGTACCTGGTCAAGCCGTTCACGTTCGCCGGACTGCGCTCGAAGCTGGAGGCCTACGCGGCGCTCCACCGCGCCTTCGAGGGCGGTGGCCAGGCCGAACAGTCCGAGGTCGACCGGATCTTCGGGGCCCTGGGGTCCGCCGGCGCCGGCCAAGCGGAGCTGCCCAAGGGGCACTCGACGGCGACCGCCGACCGCGTCCGGTCGGTGCTGCGCACGGCCGACGCGCCCCTGTCCGCCCAGGACGTGGCCCGGCAGGCGGGGCTCAGTCGGCAGACCGCACAGCGCTACCTCAAGCTCCTGGAACGTGCCGGGCGCGTCCGGCTCAGCCTCAGATACGGCGAGACCGGCCGCCCCGAACACCGCTACGTCTGGGTCTGACCCGGTCAGGTGGCGGACGAGCCGGGCGGGTGCGCGAGACCGTGGCGGTACGCGTAGTGGATCGCCTGGGCCCGGTTCCGCAGCCCGGCCTTGGCGAAGAGGTTGTTGATATGGGTCTTCACGGTCGCGTTCGAGACGTGCAGCGACCGGGCGATCTCCGGGTTGGACAGGCCCTCGGCGACCAGCCGCAGCACCTCCACCTCGCGCGCGGTCAGGCCGTCCGGGGGCCCGGCCGGCGCCGCCGGGGCGGCGGCCCGCGCGGGCTCGGCGAACCGCTCCAGCAGCCGCCGCTGCACCTTCGGCGACAGCCCCGCCTCGCCCGACAGGACGTCCTCGACGGCCCGTACGATCTCGTCGCCGTCGGCGTCCTTGGTCAGGTAGCCGCGGGCGCCGGCCTGGAGCGCGGGAAAGAGATGGTCGTCGTCGGCGTACGTCGTCAGCACCACGACCTCGGTGCCCGGGTACTCGGTGCGGATGCGCCGGGTGGCCTCGACACCGTCGCAGCGGGGCATCCGGAGGTCCATCAGGACCACGTCCGGGGCCAGTGCGGCGGTGAGCCGTACCGCCTCCTCGCCGTCACCGGCCGAACCGACGACCTCGATACCCGGCAGCAGCCCCAGCAGCATCACGATTCCCTCGCGCACCACGGTCTGATCGTCGGCGACCACGACCCGCGCCGTCATGCCGGCACCCTCAACCGCACCACGAAACCCTCCTCGCCGGGACCGGAGTCCAGCGTTCCGCCGAGGAGTTCGGCGCGCTCCCGCATCCCCAGCAGACCGTACCCGGAACCGGACGAGCCGAGATCGTCGAGGGCACCCTGCCTCCCGCCGTAGGGCTTCCGGCGCGCGCCGGAGTCCCGTACCTCCAGCTCCACTTCGCTCTCCGCGTAGTCGAGGCGTACGGTCACCCGCGCGCCCGGCGCGTGCTTGCGTACGTTCGTAAGCGCTTCCTGCGCCACCCTGCGCAGCGCCAGACCGGCTTCCGGAGGCACCTCGCGCCGCTCGCCCGTCACCACCAGGCGGGCGCCCTCAGCAGCCGTCAGATTGCGCAAGTAGTCCTCCACCGGGGCCATCTCGCCGCGCAGGGCCGACAGTGCCTGCCGCGTGCCGTCCAGCCCCTCCCTGGCCATGCCGCGCGCCGCCACGACCCGCTCAAGGATCTGCTGCCGCTCCGCCTCCAGGTCGTCGCTGCGCTGGATCAGCAACCGCGCCGCTTCCAGGTGCACCAACTGCGCACTCAGACTGTGCGCCAGTACGTCGTGGATCTCGCGCGCGATACGGCCCCGCTCCGCCATCGCGGCCGTCTCGGCCTCGGCCTTGCGGGCGGCCCGTTCCTGGGTCAGCAGCCGCTGGGCGTTGCCGCGCGCCTCCGAGTCCAGGCGCAGCACGTACCCCGCAAGTGCGAGTCCGAGGACGGTCGTCGCGGTGGACAGCCAGTCGTCCGGGCTGCGCACGGTGTACGCCGTCAGGGACACCGCCACGGCCGGCAGCGCCGCCGCCAGCGGCAGCCGCTCCATCGAGACCACGGCGGCGGCGCCCCACACCACGGCGGCCGGTGCCGTCGCGCCCACCAGGTGGAACCAGAGCGCACCGGCCTCCAGTACGGCCAGCAGCCCGAGCGCCGGCCACAGCCGGTGCTGGAGCGTCGTACGGAAGAAGCCCCCCAGGGCCAGGCCGCACAGCGCGACCACGGCCAGGCCCAGGGCGACGCCCGCCCCCCGGAACTGCCGGTTCGCCAGGGCGCTCCACAGAAGGGCGGCCATCACCAGGACGCGGATGCCCCGCCCGATCCACAGCCGCGTCGTGCTGAAGCCTTCCCGGGAGAGTGCCTCCCGCAAGGGCCAGCTCGTCCAGATACTCAGCGGCACAAACGATCCTTCCGGCGCGGGGTTCCGGGGCCCGGCCACCGGTGCGTACGGCCGGGGCGCGGGCACGCGGCCTCAGCCACCGGCAGCAACACGGTACGTCGGCCGCAGCGTCTGGGCCCGCCACGCCATGGTGCCCGTACGGGCCAGCAGCGTGGCGGCCACGGTCAGCATCGTGGCCTGGCTGCCCAGGTGGATACCGACCAGCACCGCGACACCGTAGAGGCCGAACCGCAGCGCCGCGCCGAGCACGAAGGCCACGGCGGTCACCGGACGGCCCGCCGACCAGACCGCGCCGTCCGCGTCGGTCCACACACGCATCGTCCACGCCCAGGCCGCGCCGGTGAGCAGACCGAGGACGACCCCGACGGCCACCAGGACGGCGGACCCGGCGGGGTGCGCGGCATCGAGCAGGCCCGGCTCGCGCACCGCCATGAACGCGAGAACGCCGGGCAGCAGCCACCAGCGCCGGCCGTCCGCATCCAGCCGCTGCGGCTTGAGCTGTCGTACGACCACCAGGGCGATGACCGCGACGATGACGAGAACGTTGAGCGAGCCGCTCATGACCTGGGCCTCCGGGGCACGGGAACAACAACGGTCCCGACGCTACGAAGCGCGCCCCACCGCCCGGATCGGCGTGCGGGTGGGCCCCGGGTGGAAAAAGCGGCAGGCGCCCCTCCACCCGTGGGTGGAGAAGCGCCCGTAACGGCGCGCCGCGCCTCACGCGCCCGCGCGGCTCGCCGTCAGGTGTCGATGCGGGAACGGTCCAGGGTGGCGGCGGAGCTGGTGATGAATTCCCGGCGGGGCGCGACCTCATTGCCCATGAGCAGGTCGAAGACCTTCTCGGCGGCCTCCAGCTCGCCGATGTTGATCCGGCGCAGGGTGCGGTGGCGCGGGTCCATCGTGGTCTCGGCGAGCTGGTCGGCGTCCATCTCACCCAGGCCCTTGTAGCGCTGGATGCTGTCCTTGTAGCGGATCTTCTTGCGCTGCAGCTCCAACAGCGTCTGCCGCAGCTCGTTGTCCGAATAGGTGTAGATGTACTTGTCCTGGCCCTTCTTGGGCTGGATCAGCTCCACCCGGTGCAGCGGCGGCACGGCCGAGAAGACCCGGCCCTGCTCGACCATCGGGCGCATGTAGCGCTGGAACAGCGTGAGCAGCAGGGTCCGGATGTGGGCGCCGTCCACATCGGCGTCCGCCAGGAAGATGACCTTGCCGTAGCGGGCCGCGTCGATGTCGAAGGTCCGGCCCGAGCCGGCTCCTATGACCTGGATGATCGCACCGCACTCGGCGTTCTTGAGCATGTCCGAAACGGACGCCTTCTGAACGTTGAGGATCTTGCCGCGGATCGGCAGCAGCGCCTGGAACTCCGAGTTGCGCGCCAGCTTGGCCGTACCCAGCGCCGAGTCGCCCTCGACGATGAACAGCTCGCTGCGCTCCACGTCGTCACTGCGGCAGTCGGCGAGCTTGGCGGGCAGCGAGGACGACTCCAGGGCCGTCTTGCGGCGCTGGGCCTCCTTGTGCTGCCGGGCCGCGATGCGCGTACGGGCCGCCGCCACGATCTTGTCCAGCACCGCGCGGGCCTGCTGCTTGGCGTCCCGCTTCGTCGAGGTCAGGAACGCCTTCAGCTCCTTGGCGACGACCTGCGCGACGATCCGGGAGGCGGCCGAGGTGCCCAGCACCTCCTTGGTCTGCCCCTCGAACTGCGGCTCCGCCAGCCGCACGGTCACGACCGCGGTCAGGCCCTCCATGGCGTCGTCCTTGACCACGTCGTCCTCGGCCACCCGCAGCAGCTTGGCCGACCGCAGCGCCTCGTTGACGGTCTTGGCCACCGACCGCTCGAATCCGGACACGTGCGTGCCGCCCTTGGGGGTGGCGATGATGTTGACGAACGACCGGACGGTGGTGTCGTAGCCGGTGCCCCAGCGCAGCGCGATGTCCACGCCCAGCTCCCGGGTCACCTCGGTGGGCGTCATGTGGCCGCGCTCGTCCAGCACCGGCACGGTCTCCTTGAACGTGCCCTGGCCGGACAGCCGCAGCACGTCGCACACGGCCTTGTCCTGCGCCAGGTACTCGCAGAACTCGCTGATCCCGCCGTCGTAGCGGAAGGTCTCCTCCGTCGGACCGTCGCTCTCGACGCCGCGCTCGTCCCGTACGACCAGGGTCAGGCCCGGCACCAGGAAGGCCGTCTGGCGCGCGCGGGCGTGCAGCGTCTCCAGGGACAGCTTGGCGTCCTTGAGGAAGATCTGCCGGTCGGCCCAGTAGCGCACACGGGTGCCGGTGCGGGTCTTGGGGATGCGCTTGCCCTTGAGCAGGCCGTTGGCCGGATCGAAGGGGGCGTCGGGGCCGGACTCGGTGAAGATGCCGGGCACACCGCGGCGGAAGCTGATCGAGTGGGTCTTGCTGTTGCGGTCCACCTCGACGTCCAGCCGGGCGGACAGCGCGTTGACCACGGAGGCGCCGACGCCGTGCAGACCGCCGGAGGCCGCGTACGAGCCGCCGCCGAACTTGCCGCCGGCGTGCAGCTTGGTCATCACGACCTCGACGCCGGACAGGCCGGTCTTCGGCTCCACGTCGACCGGGATGCCGCGGCCGTTGTCCCGGACCTCCACCGAGCCGTCGTCGTGGAGGATCACCTCGATACGGTCGCAATAGCCCCCCAGGGCCTCGTCGACGGAGTTGTCGATGATCTCCCAGAGGCAGTGCATCAGACCGCGGCTGTCCGTCGACCCGATGTACATGCCCGGGCGCTTGCGGACGGCCTCCAGCCCCTCCAGGACGAGCAGGTGCCGCGCGGTGTAGTTGGAACCGTCCCGGTCTGCCCCGGTCAGCACTGCGGTGGACGGCACGGACATCTCGGCGGTCACGCGGTTCGCTCCTCGCTGAATTACTGGTGGCCCGCATTCCGCGGACCCGGTCGTGGCGGTGTCGCCGGTCAGAGCGTACCGAGGCCTGGTAGAGCCGAAGTGACGCCACCCGTGACGATGTGCATGGTAGTAGACTTTCGCTCAGATGTTCGATCCCTCGAAGGGGTGAGAGTGCGGTGACGCGCACATCACGTTCCCTTCGAGGCATGAACCATTTAGGCTCCGGGCACGTCCTCCTGAACAACCGGCAAGCCAGCCGGGAGGACAAAAGCCCAGCAACAACGTGAATCAGACCACCACGCAATACGGCTCATTCGCCGCCACCCGGCAACACCCGGCGTCCTTGGAAAAATTTTTTCAGGGAATAGGCACGAGCGGGAACGTTTTCGGCCTGGTTGGATGTTGACCCTGGTACGACAGCTCGTCGAGCTAGAGAAGAGGCGACGTGACTACTGTTCTGACCCCCGCGAGCCCGCTGACGGCCGCTGACCGCTGCGACCGCTGCGGCGCCCAGGCATACCTGCGCGTCGTCCTGATGTCCGGCGGCGAACTGCTCTTCTGCGCCCACCATGGCCGCAAGTTCGAGCCAGAACTCAAGAAGATCGCCGCGGAAATACAGGACGAGACGGAGCGGCTGACCGCCTCTCCCGCGTCTGCTTCCGATGAGGAACGCTGACACATCGCATCCGACGACGAGCGAGTAGCGGCCTAGGGCCGTGCGGCGGGCGGTTTCCCGGCACCACCGGGAAGCCGCCCGCACTCGTCTGTTCCCGCGGCCACCGGCCCCGGCGTTGCGGCAGTGCCCTCAAGCGTCCGCTGTGGCGTGCTGAGGCCCCGCGACCAGCGACCCCGACGTCCGGGTCCAGCCGCCCGCGCCACGGCGCTCAGCCGCCGCCGTGGGCGGTCACATGCTTCATCATCGTGGCGATCCGCGTGTAGACGCCCGGCTTCGCCGCCTTTCCGCAACCGGTCCCCCAGGACACCAGGCCGATCAGCCGCCCCCGCGCCACCAGCGGCCCGCCGCTGTCGCCCTGGCACGCATCCCGGCCGCCCTGTGGCGTTCCCGCGCACAGCATGGAATCGGCCAGGTACTTGCCGTCCGCATTGCCCGGGTACGCCCTGCTGCACGCCGCGTTCGAGTAGACCTGCACCTGCGCCGACCGGAGCGTGGCCGCGTACGTGCCGTTGCCCGTGGTGTCGCCCCAGCCGTACACGTTCGCGCTCGTACCGGCCTTGTACGCGGCGTCGCCGGCCTTGGCCATCGGCAGCGCCCGGCCCTTCGGCATCTGCTTGCCGAGCGTGAGCACGGCGATGTCACCGGCATTGCTGTAGCTGTCGTACGTCGGATTCACCCAGACCCGCCGCGGCACCAGCTCCTGCCCGCCCCGCCCCCGCATGTCCTCGCGGCCCACGATGATCCGCAGGTCCCTGACCTGCTGCCAGTCCACACCCAGCACCGCACGGCTCAGGCAGTGCGCCGCCGTGACCACCGTCGCACGGCCGACCAGCACACCACCGCAGAACTGGCCCGAGCGGTCGGTCCCGAAGCGCGAGCGCGAGCTGAGCGCCGCCATCCACGGGTGGTCGGAGACCTTCACCGGGCGGCCTCCCACCACCGACTCGTCCGCCCGCGCGGTGACCGGCGGGACGGCGAGGACCAGGACGAGCGCCCCGAGGGCGGCCCGGACGTATGCACGCATACACGCTCCTGACTGTGCGGAAGTGTTCGCACACCCAGGGTGAGCCAGTCGGCAGCATCGCGCACCCGGACACACCGCGGGCCCGGCCCACCCTGGGGAGGACCGGGCCCGCGATGCACTCGTACGGCCGTCCGGAGCGACCGCCCGGGAATCAGTCCAGGTAGTCGCGGAGAACCTGCGAACGCGACGGGTGGCGCAGCTTTGACATCGTCTTCGACTCGATCTGGCGGATGCGCTCGCGCGTGACGCCGTAGACCTTGCCGATCTCGTCCAGCGTCTTGGGCTGGCCGTCGGTGAGTCCGAAGCGCATGGAGACCACGCCGGCCTCGCGCTCGCTGAGCGTGTCCAGGACCGAGTGCAGCTGCTCCTGGAGGAGGGTGAAGCTGACCGCGTCGGCCGGCACGACCGCCTCGGAGTCCTCGATCAGGTCACCGAACTCGCTGTCGCCGTCCTCACCCAGCGGAGTGTGCAGCGAGATCGGCTCACGGCCGTACTTCTGGACCTCGATGACCTTCTCGGGGGTCATGTCCAGTTCCTTGGCCAGCTCCTCCGGGGTGGGCTCGCGGCCCAGGTCCTGGAGCATCTGGCGCTGCACGCGGGCCAGCTTGTTGATGACCTCGACCATGTGGACGGGGATACGGATCGTCCGGGCCTGGTCGGCCATGGCGCGGGTGATCGCCTGGCGGATCCACCACGTCGCGTACGTGGAGAACTTGTAACCCTTCGTGTAGTCGAACTTCTCGACCGCACGGATCAGACCGAGGTTGCCCTCCTGGATCAGGTCCAGGAAGAGCATGCCGCGGCCGGTGTAGCGCTTGGCCAGCGAGACCACCAGGCGGAGGTTGGCCTCCAGCAGGTGGTTCTTGGCGCGGCGGCCGTCCTCGGCGATGATCTCCAGCTCGCGCTTGAGCTTCGGCGCCAGCTTGTCGGAGTTGGCCAGCTTGTCCTCGGCGAACAGGCCGGCCTCGATGCGCTTGGCGAGTTCGACCTCCTGCTCGGCGTTGAGCAGCGGGACCTTGCCGATCTGCTTGAGGTAGTCCTTGACCGGGTCGGCGGTGGCACCGGCCGCGGCGACCTGCTGCGCGGGGGCATCGTCCTCGTCGTCGTCGGACAGCACGAATCCGGCGTTCTCGGCACCCTCGGGGACCTCGGCCGCGGCGTCGCCCTTGCCCGCGGGCGCCGCCTCCTCGATCGGCTCGTCCTCAAGGAGGTCGTCGACGTCCTTCTTGGCCGCGGTCTTCTTCGCCACGGTCTTCTTGGCGGCAGCCTTCTTCGCGACCGTCTTCTTGGCGGCGGCCTTCTTGGCGACCGCCTTCTTCTCGGCCCCGCCCTCGGCCTCGCCGTACGACGTGTCGCCCAGCGGGGCGGCGGCCGCGGTGGTGGCCTTCTTCACCGTGGCGGTCTTGGCCGCGACGGTCTTGGTGGCGGTGCGCTTCGCCGGACTCTTCGCTGCGACGCTCTTGCGGGTGCGCTTGGGCGCCTCTGCGGCACTGACCATCAGCGTCACACCCTCCTCGTCGAGGATCTGGTTGAGGCTGCGCAGAACGTTCTTCCACTGGGTTGGCGGAATCTGGTCAGCCTCGAAGGCCCGACGCACGTCATCGCCGGCGATCTGCCCATCAGCCTTTCCCCGCTCGATGAGCGCCATCACTGACTCGGACTCGGCGATCTCCGGCGGGAGCGTACGGGATGTGCTGGCCGACACGAACAACCTCTCGGAACGATGGAAACGGCTTCCGACCCCGTCCACGGCGGACCGGAGCCGACGACCGTCGGCGGGGATGGACCGACGGCGCTGGGGAAGCCGGGGAGTTGAACAGCGCCGAAAGCGCCGCTCGCATTCCCTCCTCGGCTATCACCTCTTAAGTCATCGCGCCTCCCCGGCGAGCGTTACGCCCAATCTGCGTGGCCCGAGTCACACCGCATAACGGAACATTCCCTCCTCTACGGGGCGCAATCCTCCCAAGCAAACGCCGGGCCCGGATCGCGCTTCCGGGCCCGGCGGCCTGGCGTACATCGGCTCACGCACCGCCGCTCGCTCGCGGCGGGGCACTGTCGCGGGCCGCCGCCCGCGCCGGTGCGCTCCGGCGGCGTCCGCACGCCCTGTGCGCCCCCATGCACTCCGTGCGCCTGGCGTCCGCTCCCCGCGCCCCGGGCGGACCGCACGGTTTCGGCCGTTTCCGTTCCGTGCGGACGCACCTCCCGTCCTGTACGGGTGCACGCCCCTCGGCCGGCCCTCCCCGGCCGGCCCGGGCCGCTCGGCGCGGCCCTCGGCGGCGCCGGGTCCTCAGTGCTCGCGAGGCGGCGGGACGGTGAGGTCCCCGGCGCCGCCGGTGCCCTGGCCGCCGGTCTCGCCGTGAGCGGTCAGGAGGGTCCGCATCGCGGCCTCGGCCCCCGCGGCGTCGCCGGCGCCGATCGCGTCGACGATCCGCATGTGCTGGCCGACGGACTTCTCCGCCGGGCGCTCGCAGCCCCCGGACGGTCCGCCCGAGACGTGCAGGGCGGAGGTGACGATGCCGGAGAGGTGCTCCAGCATGCGGTTGCCGGCGAGCTGGAGCAGCAGGGTGTGGAACTCGGAGTCGGCGCGGGCGAAGGTCAGCGCGTCGCCCTGGGCCGCGGCGTGCCCCATGATCTCGACCATGTCGGCGAGGCGCTGCTGGATGTCGTCGCGGCCGTGGCCGGCGGCGAGCCGGGCGGCGAGGGGCTCGATCGTCCAGCGCAGCTCGGACAGCTCCCGGCGCTGGTCGTCGCGCTGCGGTCCGTACGCCCGCCACTCGATGATGTCGGGGTCGAGCAGGTTCCAGTCGCTGACCGGGCGTACCCGGGTGCCCACGTTCGGGCGGGCGCTGACCAGGCCCTTGGCCTCCAGGACCCGCAGGGATTCGCGGACGACGGTGCGGGAGACCTCGAAGCGCTGGCCGATCTCCTCGGGCACGAGCGGACGGTCGGCGCCGAGATCACCGGAGACGATCATCTGGCCGAGCTGCTGGACGAGTTGGCCGTGCAGTCCACGGCCGCGGTTGCCCGCCGCGCGGCGGCCGGCCCGAGCCATGTCCGCATCGGCCCCGTCCCAGACGGGCGGCACGCGGTCGGCCCGCTCGGCGCCCGGCGCGTGGGCGACCCCGCCGGCGCCGGGTGCGCCCGCGGCGTTGGCGTAGGAGTAGCGGTCAAGCTCGCCCGGACCGGCGAGGCCGGTGTCGGCGGGGCGAGCCGCGGTCATCATGGTGTGCGCAAGGGTACTCACGCATCATTTGTCGGCGACGCCCCGGGACCCCTTGAGGTCTTTGGTGAAAAGCACACGAAAGGGTGATCGCCCATCGCTCCCCAATTGACGCTTTATCGGAAAGAAAGGTGCTCCCCTCGGGAGGGCGCGGAACGGGACCGCGCGAGCGGGGGCGACCGCGGTCAGCGGGCCCTTTTGCGCAGGGCGGTCATGGTGTAGGCGAGGACCAGTGCGGCGAGCGACAACGTGAGCGCGCCGCCCACCGGTTGGGCCGCCAGCCGCAGCGCCGCCCCGACCGCCTGGTCGAGACCGGACGGCCACTGCACCAGCGCCGCCGAGCGCAGCCGCGCGGGCACCCCGACCAGGGACCGGGCGGCCGGGGTCTCCAACGCCCGCTGCACGAGCGGCAGGACGAGTACCGGTACGGCCAGGACCGCCGCCAGCCCCATCGCGGTGGACCTGAAGACACCCGCCGCCAGGACGCCGGCCCACGCACAGCCCACCATGAGGGCCGTCCAACTGACGGCCAGCACCTTCCAGTCACCGCCCTGCGGCAGCCCGGCGGCACCGAACAGACCGTGCACCAGCAGGCCGTCGAGGAGCAGCGTCCCGAGCGCGAGCAGCATCGCGGCGGCACCGCTGACCAGCAGTTTCGCGACGAGCAGCCCGAGTCGGCGGGGCACCGTGCCCTGTTCGGGGGCGAGGGCCGGGTAGCGGAACTCCTGGCCGAAGGAGAGTGCCCCGATCAGCCCGGCGGCGAGCGCGGCCGGCGGGAACGGAAGTTGACGCGGCCAGCCGGTGAGCACGTGTACCCGGGAGGTGTCGCCGGCGCGGGTCAGGAGAAGCGCGAAGACCAGGGCGAGGGCCAAGGAGAGGACGGCGACGACCGGGCCCGCGGGGTCGGTCGTGGCGCGGCGGAACTCGTACCGCAGCGGCCACTCCGGCCCCCGACCGGCCAGCCGCAGGCTGACCAGCTTCCGGGCGGCGGCTTCCGGCGAGGCAGGGGCGGGGCCGGGGGCGCCTGCGGGGAGGGTGGTGCGGAGGGGTTTCAGGGGCTTGAAGGTCGAGGCGGGTGGGGCAGGCGATGCGGACGAAAGCGCGCTTTCGGGAGGCGTCGGGGCGGGCAGGCCGGACGGCGGGGTGGAGTCGACCGGTGGAGCCGGGTTGACGAGTTGCCCGGTCACGGGGGACGGAGGCGGATCGGCGAAGGCGGTAAGTTCGGGAGGTTGAGCTGAGGTGGCGGGGGCGGTGGACGCGGCGGGCGCGGCGGGCGCGGGGGAATCGGTGGGGGTGTTGTGGGGTGCGGGCGTGTCGAGTGGACGCGTCGCGGGTGCGTCGAGCGCGGGGGCGGGGTCGAACGTGACGGTCGCGTCGAGTGCGGCCTTCGCGGGCGCGGGAGTCGTGGCGTTCGCGTGCGGGGCGCGGTCCGGGGCGTTCTGAGCCGCGCGGGCGGCTGCGCTCCGGGCGCGGCCGTCGGCGCGGGTGAGCGGGGAGATCGGCCCGGTGTCCCCCACCTCGTCGGCGAGCCGGTGCACCAGGATGCCGTGCCGGAAGGCCGTGTCCCCCACGGCCGCGCAGGTGCTCCCGTAGACGGCGATACGGCTGCCGCTCTCCCGTACGACTTCAACCGCGTGACCGGCGCTCGGGTCCGCGCCCGGACGGGCCCGCTGCGACTCGTCGACGAGCAGCGACGCGAGCCGGTCGGCGTGCGGCGAGCGGACCACGACGCGGGGGCGCAGCCGGGTACGGGCGAAATCGGCCGCACTCTGGTCCGCCACCAGCCTGCCGTCCTCGATGGTGACGACCCGGTGGCCGAGCCGGGCGGCTGCCCGTGCGTCGCTGGAGGTGACCAGTACGGCACCGCCCTGCGCCGCGTAGCCCCGCAGCAAGCCGTGCAGCCATGCCGCCTCACGTGGGGAAACGTCCCGGGAGGGCTCGTCGAGGAGAAGGGTGTGCGGGTCGCCGAGGAGGGCCGCGGCCAGGCCGAGCCTGCGGTCCATGCCCCGCGAGAACGCGCCGAGTTTCTCGTCGGCCAGACCGCTGAGGCCGACGACGTCCAGGACGTCTTCGGCACGGGACGCCGGCACCCCGGCCGCGGCGCTGAGCATGCGCAGATGCCCGCGCGCCGTACGGGCGGGGTGTCCGGGCACGTCCCCGAAGACCACACCGATCTCCCGGGCCGGGTTCGGTACGCGGTGCAGCGGGCGGCCCCGGAAGAGCGCGACGCCACGGCCGCTCTCCAACTGGAGCATGAGCCGCAGGGCGGTCGTCTTGCCGGCGCCTTCGGGGCCGAGCAGGACGGTGATCCGGCCCGCGGGAGCCTCGAAGCTCAGGTCGTCGACGGCGGGGCGCCGCCCTTCGCGGGAACCGCCGGTCAGCCCGATGGCCTGGATCATCGGGACCCCCACGAAGTGCGGGACCTTACGGAAGCGGCGGGAAGCAGGAGGTGGCGACTCACCCGGCCACGGTAACGCCGTATGTCCGATTTGCGAGGAATGCCCTCCGGTTGGCCTCCATGCGTGTCACGCTCCGCCGACCACGCAACCCCGGCATCACCCCCGTCCCGGCCACCCCGATATCCCGATCCGCCAAGCCGCCGCCGACGCACATCGCACCGTGATTCACGGGCGCCGCCTTGGCCCGGCACGTCGTCAGATCGCGGCATGACACCACCCCGGTGAGCCCAGCCCGCTATGACGCCAGGCTCCGGCATGCCCTCATGGCGCCACATTCCGCTACCGCCTTCGCCCCGCTGGAACTCACCGTCCCCGGCGCGGAGGCGCCGTTCGGCGGGGGACGCCGCTCAGACCTCCGGACGCAGCATCGGCGGGTTGAGCAGCGTGGCACCGCCGGCTCTGAACAGCTGGGCGGGGCGGCCGCCCTGACGGGTCGTCGTCCCGCCGGTCGGCACCAGGAAGCCCGGCGTTCCGGTGACCTTGCGGTGGAAGTTGCGGGGATCCAGCGCTACTCCCCACACCGCTTCGTAGACCCTGCGCAGCTCCCCCACGGTGAACTCCTGCGGGCAGAAAGCGGTGGCGAGCGAGGAGTACTCGATCTTCGAACGGGCCCGCTCCACGCCGTCCACGAGGATGCGCGCGTGGTCGAAGGCGAGCGGGGCGGACTGTTCGCCCTCGCGGCCGAGGCCACCGTCCTGCTCCAGGAGCGTCTCCACCGGGGCCCAGCGCGCGCTGTGGGCGTCGCCACCCGCCGTCGGGGCGGGGAGGTCGGGCGCGAGCACCAGGTGGGCGACGCTGACCACGCGCATCCGGGGATCGCGTTTGGGGTCGCCGTACGTGGCGAGCTGTTCCAGGTGCGCTCCGTAGGGTGGCGGCGGACCCGCCGGGCAGTGGGCGTGCAGACCGGTCTCCTCGGCCAGTTCCCGGGCGGCGGCGGCCTCCAGGTCCTCGTCGATCCGTACGAACCCGCCCGGCAGGGCCCAGCGCCCCTGGAACGGCGGCTCGCCCCGGCGCACGGCCAACGCGCACAGCGCGTGCCTGCGCACGGTGAGCACCACCAGATCGACGGTAACGGCGAACGGAGGGAAGGCCGACGGGTCGTAGGGAGGCATGGCGCGATCATAGTCGTCCGCCTGACGATAATCAGGCCCTGGCGCACCTCACGCCCCCAGTTGCAAGCCATCCGCGGCCTCCTCCACCAGCCCCAGGCCGAGTCTGCTGATCCGTACGGCGAACGGCTGCCCGGCGACACTGAGCCCGGTGAACTGCATGGCGCCGAGTGGGGCACTGCCCATCGGGCGGACCGCCACGGTCCCCGCCGGCACGTCGGGGCGCACTCCGGCCAGGGCGGTCAGCGCGTGCACCACGCCCGCGGCGGCCACCGCCGCCGGGCGGCAGGCGGCGGGGTGCGGCACGGGTGCGCCGTCGCAGGTCCGCTGCTCGCCCGCGTACATCTCCGGGAGCCGGTAGGCGAAGCTCTGCGCCGCGTCGACGAGGCCACGGACCAGGGAGCCGGCCTCCTTCTCGTGGCCGGTGGCGGCCAGACCGGCGACGGCGACGGCCGTCTCGTGGATCCGTACGGCGCCGCTGCGATGTCCGAAGGGGTTGTAGCCGCTCTCCTTGGCCCCCAGCCCCCGCAGGCCCCAGCCCGAGTCCATCGCCGGACTGCCCAGCAGTCGGGCGAGCCGCTCGGTGCGCGCCGGGTCGAGCAGGCCGACGGCCGACCGGCCACCACCGAGCAGGCCGGTGTCCAGGAGGTGGGCGGCGGTGGAACCCAGGTGCGGCAGCAGGCGCCCACCGGAAGTGCGCAGCACGGCCGGACTGCCACCGCTGCGGCCCTCCACCCAGAACTCCTCACGGAACCTTGCGCGCAGCCCCGCCGCCCACTCGCGCAGCGCCGGCGCGCCCGGTCTCCCGTAGGCGTCGAGGAGATCGGCACCGAGGAGCGCGGCCCGGTGTGCGTGGGCCTGTGTGGCGCAGCGGTACGGCCCTCCGGGGACTGGATCGGGGACGTAGCCGCTGCCTCCGCTCAGGGCTCCGTCACCGGAAGCGTCCCCGTCTCCGACGGTGGTGTGCAGCCATCTCAGGCAGCGCTCCGCCGCCGGGAGCAACTGCTCGGTCTCGCGCTCGGGCAGCCCCCAGCGGCGGGCTTCAGCGAGGACCGTGGGGAACAGCAGCGTCGCCTCGACGCCCGTGCAACTGGGTGGCGCATACGGCCCCGCGTCCCGCAGGCCGCCGGGAATTCGGCCGGAATCCGCCCCCGGCCCGTCGAGTTGGAGGCGGGCGAGCATGCGCAGGGTGTTCGCCGCGAGCCGGGTGCCGAGGGGGAGCAGCATGCGAGCCGCCCAGAGGGCCTCGGCCGGCGAAAGGCCACAGCGCCAGGGGACACCGCCCGCGACATACGTGTCCGTGGGGGCGCCGGGGCCGCGCATCAGCAGCCCGTGGAGATCGTCGAGACAGGTCGCCAGCAGTACGTCGGCGCGGGGGTCGTCGCACTGGAGCCGCGCCGCCGACCAGGGACGGGGTGGCTGCTCACCGCCGCGCGAGGCCGGGAGCGGTACCGGTCTGCCGACGAGGGGCCCCGAAGTCGCGTGCTCCAGCCGGACGCGCACTTCGATGGTGTGGTGACCGCCGGGCGGCAGGTCCAGTTCCCAGCACAGGAGTCCGGCCGAGGCCATGACGTCCGTGGGCGCCGGGGTGGCCGCGGCCACGGCGTGCACCCCCGCGGCGGACCACCGCAGGCCCGAACCGTGGACGCTGGCGGGCAGTTCGGGCCCGGCGACGCCGACGGCGATCGCGGCCAGCTCGGCGAGGTCCGTGCCCAGCCGCAGTTCCACGGGCAGCCGCACCCGGCGTGGCGCGCTGCTGTGGAACGTGATCCGTTCGACGCCGTCGGCGCTTCGCAGCCGTTCGACTCGGACCTCCGGATCCGGACCGCGGTCGACGGCCGTACGGACCGTACCGACGAACCGCGCGCGGTCCGCGGCGACCAGCCTCCCCTGCACCACGACGGGTTCGGCGCCGCCCGCGCTCAGCTGGCACCGCGACAGGACGCGGCGCCCGACACGGTAGAAGCCGTCCGTACCCTGGCCGGTGAGCTGGCCCTCTTCGGACGAGATGGCCAGGGCCGGCAGGGCGACGCAGATCACGGTCCCGTGGACGGGCTGCGGTTCCGGAGGCCGGGGCACCCCGGAACGGTGATCTCCGGGTGCCCGGCGGGCCGGCTGAGTGGTGGGGACCATGCCTGACACTCTCTGCGCTCCCTGCTGGGGTCTGGGCTCCATACGGACTGCGCCACAGAGGTGAACGGCGCGGCCGGCGCCCAGGTCACGCCGGCGCCGCAGCACCGGCGGGCTCACGGCCGGCTGCCGTCACCGTTGCGGCTGGTACGGCGCCCGGTCCGGCCGGTGCTCGTACGCGAGGCCGGGCGCGTACTGCCACGCGGTCCGCCGGGACGGTCGGAGCCACCACAACGGCCGCTTCCACCGGGCCGGCCGGTCGCACCGGAGCCACCCGGCACAGCGGGCCGCTCCGGTCCGGTGACGCGGCCGGCTTCCCCTGACCGGGCAGCCTCGGACCGGGCTCCGGGCACCTGGACGGGTCCGTCCATCATCACCGGCACGGAGGCACCCATGGACGCCAGTACGGTCTTCCCCGCCGGCGCCCCGTCCGCACCGGCGGCGCGCTCGGCCTGCTCCTCCCTCAGACAGCGGCGCAGCGTCTCCGGGTCCAGCCCCTGGTTGATGCCACGGTGCAGCAGCTGGGCGAAGAGGCACTCGGGGTCGAAGGTCAGCGCCCGGGAGAGCGCGACGCGGGCGGACGGCGAGTCGCCCGTCGCCCAGGCCACCCAGCCCGCCAGCGACAACGGCGCCACGGCGTATTCCGCATAGCCGCCCACGCAGCGCCGGGACAGCGCCTGCCACAGACGCAGTGCCGGCTCGGCGTCGATCCCCTCCATCCACTCCGCCGCACGGTCACGGGCGATGCGGTCCTGGAGGCCGACGATCAGGCGGGCGGCCTCGGTGTCGGTCAGGAGCGCGTCGTCACAGGCGTCCCTGGCCCGGCGGCTGCCCGTGGGCGGGTCCTCGCGGAACCGGCGGATCAGCTCCCGGGCGTGCACCAGGGTCTCCGCCCGCACGGACGTCGCCGTGCCCTCCTGGATCATGCGCGGGACGAGCTGGTGCGCCACCGCGTCCAACGCGGACGTCTGCTCCGCAGCACGCGGTCCGGTGCGTGCGGCCAGCCGGGCCTCCATCTCGCGGAGCGAGCCGCGCACTTGGATACCCGCGTAGGCAGCGGCGGCGGCCATCACCGACGTGCCCGGCGGGGTCATGGGGGTGCCGGTGGCGGGGCAGCAGCGGAAGTCGGGGCAGCAGTAGGACCAGAACCGGCCGTTGGAGATGCACAGTGCGTCGAGCACCGGCACGTCCAGCGCGCCGCAGGCGATGCGCAGCCACTGCGCGAGCGGGCGGAGGCGCTCCATCACGTCCCGGCCGTTCTCCCCCTCCGCCGGTTCCTGGCAGAGGTAGACGATGATCCCCTCCGGGCGGGACCGGCGCTCCTCGCCGAGGGAGATGAGGGCGTCGGCGAGCTGGTCGGACACGTACGGCCACTGCGTCCGGTCGGCCGGGATGCCGAGCCGGGCCCGGCTGCCGAACCGCCCCCGCTCGCCGTGCAGGCCGGCGAGGACGATGCTGTCGTCCGGGAAGAAGCCCAGGAGATACGGCAGCGCGTCGGCCAGCTCGGCCGGCCCACGCAGGGTGACCCTGGCCTCTTCGGTCCCCTCACCCCCTTCCGCCGCCCCCGCGGCTTCGCACTCGGGCGTCGGTGGGGAAGGCGGGGCGGGTGACGCGGGCGGACGGCACGAGGTGGCCGGGCTGATCGGTGCGGACGGGCTTGTCGGTGCGCTTGGGCCGGCGGGTCGGCCCGGTCGGCCGGGCTGATCGAGCTGTTCGGGCCGGTGGCGTCGGGCGGGCCGACCGAGCTGATCGGGTCGGTCGAGTTCATCGGGCCCATCGTGGTGATCAGCTCGGCCGATCTGGTCGGACCGGTCGATCTGGTCGGACCGGCCCGGATGCGGGCCGGTCCGCCGGTCGGGCTCGCCGGGTCGGCGGGTCGGTTCGGACTGGCTGGGCTGTTCGCTGTGCTGGCTCATGGCTCGAAGATCCCGCGAACCGCCACGCCGCCGCGACCCCTGTGGATAACTCCCGGGTGACGGAAGTTGTCCACAGCTTCGGGCGGCGGTTCGCGCGTTGTCAGTGGCATCGGGTTGCATGGAGCCATGAGCAACGAAGACCTGCGTGCCGCGGCCGATGCCGTCCTCTCCCGCCTCGTCGGGGACCCCGGCGGTACGGCCCGGCTGCGCGAGGACCAGTGGCGGGCGATCGAGGCGCTGGTCGCCGAGCACCGCCGCGCCCTGGTGGTGCAGCGCACGGGCTGGGGCAAGTCGGCGGTCTACTTCGTCGCGACCGCGCTGCTGCGCGAGCGCGGCGCCGGTCCGACCGTGATCGTCTCCCCGCTGCTCGCGCTGATGCGCAACCAGGTCGATGCGGCGGCCCGCGCCGGGATCCACGCGCGCACGATCAATTCGTCCAACACCGAGGACTGGGACACGATCCAGGCCGAGGTGGCGGCGGGCGAGGTCGACGTGCTGCTCGTATCGCCGGAACGCCTCAACAACCCCGACTTCCGCGACCAGGTGCTCCCCAAGCTGGCCGCGGCCACCGGCCTGCTGGTGGTCGACGAAGCACACTGCATCTCCGACTGGGGCCATGACTTCCGGCCCGACTACCGGCGGCTGCGCACGATGCTCGCCGACCTCCCGCCCGGTGTGCCCGTGCTCGCCACGACGGCGACGGCCAACGCGCGGGTCACCGCCGACGTGGCCGAGCAGCTCGGTACCGGCGAGGGCGCCGAGGCACTCGTCCTGCGCGGCCCGCTGGACCGGGAGAGCCTGAGTCTGGGCGTGCTCCCGCTGCCGGACGCCGCCCACCGGCTGGCCTGGCTGGCCGACCATCTGCACGAGCTGCCGGGCTCCGGGATCATCTACACGCTCACGGTCGCCGCGGCCGAGGAGGTCACCGCCTTCCTGCGGCAGCGCGGCCACACGGTCGCCTCGTACACCGGCAAGACCGAGAACGCGGACCGTCAGCAGGCCGAGGACGACCTGCTCGGCAACCGCGTCAAGGCCCTGGTCGCCACCTCCGCGCTGGGCATGGGCTTCGACAAGCCCGACCTCGGTTTCGTGGTGCACCTCGGCTCGCCGTCCTCCCCCATCGCGTACTACCAGCAGGTCGGACGCGCCGGCCGTGGTGTCGAGCACGCCGAGGTGCTGCTCCTCCCCGGCCGGGAGGACGAGGCGATCTGGAAGTACTTCGCTTCCCTGGCGTTCCCGCCCGAGGAGCAGGTGCGCCGGACCCTGGACGTCCTGGCGGGCGCGGACCGGCCGCTGTCACTGCCGGCGCTGGAGCCGCTGGTCGAACTGCGCCGCTCGCGCCTGGAGACCATGCTGAAGGTGCTCGACGTGGACGGCGCGGTCCACCGGGTCAAGGGCGGCTGGACCGCGACGGGCCGCCCGTGGACGTACGACGCCGAGCGTTACGCCTGGGTGGCGCGGCAGCGCGAGGCCGAGCAGCAAGCCATGCGGGACTACGCCACGACGACGGGCTGCCGGATGGAGTTCCTGCGGCGGCAGTTGGACGACGAGGCGGCGGCGCCGTGTGGCCGCTGCGACAACTGCGCGGGCGCGCGCTTCAGCACGGAGGTGTCCGCCGCGTCGCTGGACGCGTCACGCGGTGAGCTGGGGCGTCCCGGCGTGGAGGTGGAGCCGCGGCGGATGTGGCCGACGGGCCTCCCCGCCATCGGTGTCGATCTCAAGGGACGCATTCCGGCGGGCGAACAGGCGGCCACCGGGCGTGCGCTGGGCCGGCTCTCCGACATCGGCTGGGGCAACCGGCTGCGCCCGATGCTCGCCCCGCAGGCCCCGGACGGACCGATTCCGGACGATGTCGCGTCCGCGGTCGTCACGGTCCTCGCCGACTGGGCGAAGGGTCCGGGCGGCTGGGCATCGGGGGCGCCGGACGCCCCGGCGCGTCCCGTGGGCGTGGTGACACTCGATTCCCGCAGCCGTCCGCAGCTGGTCCGCTCCTTGGGAGAGCGCATCGCCGCCGTCGGGCGGATGCCGTTCCTGGGGACGGTGACGTACGTGGATCACGCTGCGGAGACCCGGATTCCGCGCAGCAACAGCGCGCAGCGACTGCGGGCGCTGCACGGCTCGTTGAGCGTGCCACCGGAGTTGGCGCAGGCTCTGGCGTCGGCGAACGGCCCGGTGCTCCTGGTGGACGACTACGCGGACACCGGATGGACCTTGGCCGTGGCCGCGCGGCTGGTGCGCATGGCGGGCGCGGCCGGAGTGTTTCCGCTGGTCCTTGCCGTGCAAGGGTGAGGTGAAGGGGGTGGTCGGGCGTCAGGGGCCCGTGCGGCGGGCAGGAATACAGCAAGCGCGGTGCCCGATTCAGACCGTGCACGCGTTCACTTCATTGCCGCATGCCTGTACGAACGCGAGAATTGGCCCCGCTTCCCTGTACCGGCCGTCCGCGATCGGATCCGGCGGTACCGAGCCGTGCCCGCGCGGCCGGCCGCCGTCCGGCGCGTGGACGCGTAGACGAAGGGAGGACCGTGACCTTCGGCTTCGCCCAGCCCCCGGACGTGTCCCTGCCCACCTCCGCCGATTCCGCCGCCCGGCTGAGCCGCATGCTGGAGCCCTCCGAGTGGGCTTCGGCCGGGATTCCCCTGCTGCGCAACCCGCGCGAGGTGGTCACCGGTCTGCACGACCGCCACCTGCCGGGGCTGTCGACGGCCGTCGTTGCGGTGCTCGGCCCCGAGGAGCGCATCACCGCCAGCGCGTCGTTCGTCCAGCACGCCTCGGCCCCGGACGGCTGGGAGTTCCGCAATGCGCTGCTGACCCAGTTGCGCCGAGTCGTCCCGCACGACCTGCGGCTGCGGGTGCCGGTCCGTACGGCCGTGCTGCTCTACTGCCGTGAGGGCGAGCCGTGTTGGACGGAGACGGACGGGGCCTGGATGTGGGGGCTGCGCGACGCGTGCACGCTGCACGGCCTGCGCTGCGGCGCGTACATCACGCTGACACGCAGTGGCTGGCAGGTGCTGGGCGAGGGGCGCGGAGGCCGACGTCCGCGCTCGGTCATGCATACCGAACGCCCCCGTAGTACGGGACAGCCGCCGCGCCGACGCGTACCGGAACAGCCCGGTCCGGCGGAGCACAAGGAGACGCCGGGAGCGGCCCCACGCACTACGTCCGGGGAAACCGAAAGCGCGGGACAGCCCGAGACATCCGGGCGTGCGGCCACGTCACGGCAGTCCGGGCTGTCGCCACCGTCCGAGTCACCGGAGTGGTTGAGCCCGGTTGGGCAGTCCCCCGCAGCGGAACGGGCACGTACGGCCGCACCGCAGCCGTACCCCGTGCAGTCGCGGCTTCCGGCGGAGCAGCCGTGCGGCGGCGGCCGGCCGGAACCGCTCCGTGGCGCCGACGGCACCGCGGAGTCCAGGCGGCGTGCAGCGGCCCGCTGACCACGTGTACGCGGCGCGAGATGCCCGGCCGGCCCGTGGCCGCCGGGCTCCCCCCGTCGGTGACCCTCAGGCGTTGACGCCCAGCAGGGCGTTGATGCGCTGCGGGTCGCCGCAGACGACCAGGAGCGCCCCGGCCCGGGCCATCGCGGCGGGCAGGGCGCGGGAGATGATCTCCTCCGCGCCGCCGTTCACCGCGACGACCACGACGGGACGTCCGGTCGCGCGCTCGGCGCCGGCGTCCGCGTAGAACACGTCGTCCGCGGCGTCCTGCTGCGCCCAGTAGGACGCCTCGCCGAAGGACAGCTCGTGCGCGGCCCAGGGGTGCATCTCGCCGGTCGTGAGCACCAGGATGTCGCCCGGCGCACGCCCGGAGTCCAGCAGCAGGTCGACGGCCTCTTCAGCGGCGTCGAGCGCGCCGGACTGGGGGGCCGGGATCAGCTGGAGCTGCGCTCCGGAAGCGGCGCCGGTGCCACCGGCGGACTGCTTGGGTCCCGGACGCTGCGCCGGAGGAGCACCGGCCGGCCCACGGGACGGCGCGGTGGGTCCGGGCTTGCCGGGGCGGACGCCGGCCGCGGGGGCACCGCGCGGAGGCGCGGGGCGGGGACCGGGGCCGGGAACGGGACGGGGGGTCGACGCGGTGCGGCCGGCGGCCGGAGTTGCGCGGGGACCCGGGACACTCTCGTGAATCTGAGGCTCCTCGGGGATGAGAGGCATAAAAGGATGTCTATCAAACGTAGGTGCGGAACACGTCATCGGGTACCGAATTCATGCCCGCACCGCTCAGAAGTCGAAGCCGAGTTGGCCACCGGCCTCCAGAGCGGCTGCTTCGGGGGTGCTGCGCACCTTCTTCAGGTGCCGCCAGCGGGGCAGGGCGTCCATGTAGGACCACGACACCCGGTGGTGGGGCGTGGGGCCGTACTCCTCCAGCGCCGTACGGTGCGCCGGCGACGGGTAGCCGGCGTTCTCCGCGAAGGCGAAGTCGGCGTGCACGTCGGCCAGTTCACCCATCATCGCGTCACGGCGAACCTTGGCGAGCACGGAGGCCGCAGCCACCGCGATGCAGGACTGGTCGCCCTTGATGACCGTACGGACCTTCCAGGGACCGCCCAGGTAGTCGTGCTTGCCGTCGAGGATGACCGCGTCCGGACGGACCGGCAGCGCCTCCAGGGCGCGTACGGCCGCGAGCCGCAGCGCCGCGGTCATGCCCAGCTCGTCGATCTCCTCCGGGGAGGCGTGCCCCAGGGCGTGCGCCGTGACCCAGCCGTCGAGCACCTCGGCGAGTTCGGTACGTCGCTTGGGTGTCAGCAGCTTGGAATCGGTGAGTCCGGCCGGCGGGCGGCGCAGTCCGGTGACGGCTGCGCAGACGCTGACCGGACCGGCCCAGGCGCCGCGCCCGACTTCGTCCACCCCAGCGATGATCTTGGCACCCGTGGTGGCGCGAAGCGATCGCTCGACGGTGTGGGTTGGGGGCTCGTACGGCATGGCGCCAGCAAGCGTACGCCTAATCGCGACGGCCGTGCGCACCGGGTCCGGCTGACCGCGACGCTCCGGCGGCGAACACGATCGAGTGATGATCGCCGGGGCAGTTTCGGCGGTCTGCGGCAGGGGCGGACGGGCGGGCGATCATGGGCGGAGAGCGGCGCCCGTGCAGGTCGCAGCTTGTGCGTCCGCGGGTGCGGGGTGCGACGGCGGGGCCGGGCACGGGGTTCCAGAGGGTCGGCATGCACCGGCACATAGGGCGCAGCGCCGATGCCCTGGAGCCCACCGGCGCGACATAGGCGCGATAGCGGCGTCCGGAGCGCATCGGCGCGAGCCGGGCGCGATAGGGACTTCCCAGTTGTACCGCGGCACCCGCACCCCGGTTCCGGCTCCGGGTCCCGTTCCGGCTCCGGTTCCGCGATAGATCAACTACGGGCTTGAGCAGCGTGCTTGATCATCCGGTCGCGAGCTTCCCCGGCCGCACGCCCTCGCCCTCCGCCTTCCGGCCACACCCTCCCCCGTTACAGCTGTTCCCCTGCCCGGCCGCTCAGCCGGAAAGCTCCGGCAGCCAGCCCGGGAGCGCTTCCGTGCGGTCCAGCCAGTCCTGGGGCGGAGTGCTGCCACCGGCAGCAACGATTCCCCCGACGATGGCGCAGGTCGTGTCCACGTCGCCGCCGGCCTGGGCAGTCGCCCAGAAAGCCTGCTCGAAATCGCCTAGGTGGCGGGCGGCGGCCCACAGCGTGAAGGGCACGGTGTCGTGGGCGCTGGTCCGGCGCCCACAGCCGAGCACCGCGGCGACCGTGCCGGCGTCGCCGTAGTCGAGCATGTCCCGGGCACGCCGCAGGCCGGCCTGTACGGCGCTGCGCGGGATCAGTTCCAGCACACCGTCGAGCAGGTCCTTGGGGCCGGTCGTACGGCCGGGAGCAGCGACCAGGGCGGCCGCGGCGGCCACCGCCATGGCTCCGACCACCGCTTCCCGGTGCTGGTGGGTGGTGTAGGCCGAGATCTCGGCCTGGTGTGTCGCCTGCTCGGGGTCGTCCGCGTACCAGGCGCCGAGGGGAGCGATGCGCATGGCCGCGCCGTTGCCCCAGGAGCCCTGGCCGTTGAAGAGCGCCGAGGCCAGTTCGCGCCAGTCGCCGCCCTCGCGGATCAGCCGGAGCATGCGGTTGACGGCCGGGCCGTAGCCACGGTCGACGTCGTGGTGATCGGCGAAGGAGCGGGCCAGCGCGTCCTGATCGATACGTCCGTGGGTGGCGAGCACGGCCACGACCGAGCAGGCCATCTCCGTGTCGTCGGTCCACTGCCACGGTGACGGCGGCAGCTCGCGGCGCTTGAGGCTGGGGTAGTTGGCGGGAACGAAGAACTGGGAGCCGAGGGCATCGCCCAGGGAAAGTCCGCGCAGGCTCGTAAGGGCCCGCTCGAAGCGGTCTGCGTCACGGTGGTCGGCGCTCATCGGTGTGCACTCTAACCGGTGATGCCGTACGACTCCGGCTCACACCAGCGTTCGAACGGCCGGTCCAGCGCGTACCGGCCGTCCGGGCCCAGGAGCAGCGAGCGCCACTCGGCGTTCCCCGGATTGGTCAGGGACTCGAACTCGGCCACGGTCCAGTGGAACCACCGCATACAGAAGAGCCGCATGGTCAGGCCGTGCGTGACGATCAAGACGTTGGGCGGGTGGTCCGGGTGCTCGAAGCTGCGCCACAGACTCTCCAGGAACGCGCCGACGCGGTCGTACACATCGGCGCCGGACTCGCCCTGCGCGAAGCGGTAGAAGAAGTGGCCGTAGGCGTCGCGGTACACCTTCTGGAGGCGGACGTCCTCGCGGTCCTGCCAGTTCCCCCAGTCCTGCTCGCGCAGCCGCGGCTCCTCGCGGACCCGGACCCGGTCCATGTCGAGACCGAGGGCCTGGAAGGTCTGGTGCGTGCGGCGGTACGGCGATACGTACGCGGAGATCCGCTCGTCGCCGAACATCGCGCGCAGTGACGCGCCGGCCTCCTCGGCCTGCCGCAGCCCGTCCTTCGTCAGGCTCAGCGCGTGGTCGGGCTCCCGTTCGTAGACCGTGTCGTCGGTATTCCCCTCCGATTCTCCGTGGCGGATGAGGACGATGCGTCGGGGCCGTGCCATGCCGCCACCCTAAAACGGTTGCTCTGTACATGCCTCATGCCCCTGGTTCGCCCCTTCATGGCTGCCCTGGCACTGGTCATGCGCACCTCCCGCCTGCGCGGTACGACACCGCACCGCGAACTCAAACGCTACGCTTGTTGCGTTACGACGATGATGACACGCGCCGCCGCACTAACGCAACGGGAGTTGCAGTTGCCTGAGGAAAAATCACCGGGGGCCTCTGCCGCGCCGAGCCCCGGCACCCGCCGGCCGGGCGGGCGTACCGCCCGCACCCGCGCCGCCGTCCGCGACGCCGTGCTGGCGGGGCTGGCCGAGCACGGCTACCCCGGCCTGACCGTCGAGTACGTCGCGGAGCAGTCGGGCGTGCACAAGACGACGCTCTACCGCCGCTGGGGCGACCTCGAAGGACTGCTGGCCGACACCCTCGACCTGGCCGGCGAGGACAGTTGGACACCGCCCGACACCGGTTCCCTCGCGGGCGATCTGCGCGCGCTCGCCCGCGAGGTAGTGGAGTCGTTCACCGATCCGGTCACGGCGTCCTCCGGCTCCGCGATCATCGCGGCGGCATTCCAGTCACAGCGGGCCGCCGACGCGCTGCGCGCCTACTACGGCGAACGCTTCCGGCGCTGTGAACCCCTCGTCCGGCGCGCCGTCGAGCGCGGTGAACTGCCGGCCGCCCAGGGGCGCGGCATCGACGCCGGAGCGCTCGCGCGGGCCGCGTGCGCCCCGCTCTTCCTCCGGCTCTTCATCACGCGCGAGCCGGTCGACACGCACACGGCCGACCAAAGCGCCGCAGCGGCACTGGCGGCTGCGCACGCCGGAGTGTTCGCTTCATCCGCGGGCGAGCCGGTCCCCGGGGCGGCTGCCGGTACGCCCACTTCACAAGCGCCCGGCCTGGCTGCACGGACCGGAACCGGCCCATCCGGCCCACCCGAGTAGCGGCGGCCCTCGCCAGGTGGCCTCGCCGCGACCGGGCTCCGTGACAACCACCCCGCCGCACCGTCCCCCGCCCCCGACCGCCCCTCACACCGTCCACGACGGTTCAAGATCGGCAACATCCCCCGTCACGGCCCGCACATCGGCCTCCGTCTGGGCCCGCAGCCCCAGCCGCTCGACCCGTTCCGGGCGGTACTTCCCCCGTTCGGCCGCCGACTCCCACATCGAAAGGATGAGGAACTCCTCCCCGGGCGCACGCCCCATCAGGCCGCGCAGCATGCCCGGGGAGCCGGCCATGGCCGGATTCCACACCTTCTCCTGCATCAGCATGAAGTGCTCGACCCGGTCGGCACGCACCTGGCAGTGGGCTATGCGCAGCACGTCGGCGTCCGCGAAGACGGGCCGGAAGCCCACCTTCACGTCGAGTTCGTACTCGAACAGCCGCACCCGGGAGTCCTTGAACGTGCCCACCTGGGCCGCTGCCAGCCGGTCGTGCGAGCGCGCCATGAAGGAGTCGTAGAACGCCCTGCTCTCCCAGAAGGCGACCAGATGCGCGACCGACGGCCGCGTCCTGCTCCATCCGCCGCCCTGCCCCCGGAATCCCGGTTCGCCGAGCAGGCCCGCCCATTTGCGCTGCCCCCGTTCGAACCCGCGGCGGTCCACGACCGTGCATCTAATCCACTTGACCAGCACCGCGCCATCGTACGGCCCGTGGCGGCCCGGCATCACCGCGCGTCACGCACCCACCACACCGAACTGCCTTACGGTCGCGGGTCGATCGGAGTGAACACCCCGAACCGCCGTTCCACGGCTTCGGCGGCCTCCAGACACAGGTCCTCCCGGTAGGCGCGCCCGATGAGCTGCACGCCGTACGGAAGCCCTTGCACGACCCCGGTCGGTACGGCAACCGCCGGCACGCCCACGAAGCTCGTGGCCGTACACAGGCGCATCGCCCGGTGGACGCGCGCGTGCCCCTCCTGGTCACGCACCTCCAGCCCCGGCTCGAAGGGCGGCTCGGTGAAGACCGGAGCCAGCAACAACGGGTAGGAGTCCAGGAATTCGGCCCACGCCCTCCGGATGCCGAGCCGGGCACTCGTCAGGCGCAGGTACTCCGGCACGTCCGCCGGTACGGCATTCCGTTCCTTCATCGACATCTCGATGTAGCGATGCCCCTCCTCCCCCAGGAGGGTCCGCACCACCGGCCAGGTGGGGGCGAATTCGGCCATGGTCATCCGGCCGTAGACCTCCAGTGCCTCCTCCAGGCGCGGCACGTCCGGCACCTCGCACACCTCGTGGCCGGCGTCGCGCAGCGCGTCCGCCGCGTCCTCGACGGCCTTGCGCACCTGGGGGTGCACCCCCTTGCCGCCGGGGTCGGTGACCATCGCGACTTTCAGTGGCCGCGGTACGGGCTCGCCGTACAGAGGAACCGGTACGGCCCTCGGGTCACGCGGGTCGGTGCCCGCCAGTGCCTCGTACGCCAGACGGAGGTCGCCGACCGTACGGGCCAGCGGCCCGTCGACGACCAGCACCTGGGTGGCCAGCGCCGGATCGTCCGGGCCGAGGCGGTGATCGGCGGGAAAGCGCCCGTACGTGGGCTTCAGGCCCGCCACTCCGCAGAAGGATGCGGGGATGCGCACCGATCCGCCGGAGTCGTTGCCGAGCCCGATCGCGGCCATGCCACTGGCCACGGCGGCGCCGTCGCCACCGCTGGTGCCGCCCGGCGTCACGGCCTTCGTCCAGGGATTGTGGGTGTCGCCGTACAGCTCGCTGCGCGTGTGGACGCCCGCGAGGACGAGCGTGGGCATGTTGCTGTGGCCGATCGGTACGGCGCCGGCGGCGCGCAGCCGCGCCACCGGGGGCGCATCGGAGTGCGCGACATTGTGCCGGAAGCGCTCCGCGCCGTACGTGGTCGGCACGCCCTCGACGGCAGTGGTCTCCTTGACCGTGAAGGGCACGCCGGCGAGCGGCCCCGGGTCCTCCCCCGCGGCGCGCCGCCGGTCCACTTCGGCCGCGTCCGCACGCGCCCGGTCGGCGAACACCTGTGTGACGGCGTTGACGGCCGGATTGACCTCGGCGATGCGCTCCAGGTGGCGTTCCACCACCTCGACAGCGGTCACCTCACCGCTCCGGACGGCGGCTGCCTGGGCCCCGGCGGACATCTCCCACAGCCCCTGCTGTGCTTCCACTACGCGCTCCTTCGCTCTCTCCACGACCGGACGCCCCACTGACGCACTCGGCCACCGACCAGCCGCACCCCGGCACCCGGCCCCCACACCCGTTCCGATGCAACTGCATCACATCGTACCCTTGTCATCGATACGAACGCATCGCAATACCGGGAGCGCCCCCATGCCCAAGCAGGTGGACCACGAAAGCCGCCGCCGGCAGATCGCCGACGCCGTCTGTCACCTGGCCGACGAACGCGGTCTGGAAGGCGTCACCTTGCGGGACGTGGCGGCACGCGCCGAGGTGTCCATGGGGGCGGTGCAGCGCTGCTTCCACACCAAGGAGGAGATGCTGATCTTCGCGCTCGGGCACATCGGGGCGCGGATCTCGGCACGGGTGGCAGCAAGGCTCACCGAGTCACCGGCGCAGTCGGCCCGTACCGCACTCGGGCACGCGACCACGGAAATCTCCCTGCTGCGCCCCGAGCACAGCGCCGAGGCCCGCGTCTGGCTCGCCTTCGTCGCGCAGGCCGCGGTCAGCCCACCGCTCGCCGAAATCCTGCGGGGCAACTACGCCGACCTGCACGGACTGTTCACACGTCTCATCACCGAGGCCACCGGAAGCCCCGACGCGGAGCGCGAGGCACGCACGCTGCTCGCCCTCACCGACGGCCTGACCACCCACGTCCTGATCGGCCACCTCCCCCCCGACACCGCACTGGACGCCCTGGACAGTCATCTGACGCGCCTCTGGGGCGACGTGACCGCCTGATCACCGCCTCCCGGCCGGGCTAATCTGCCGGTCATGGATGCTCTCCATCCGCGCCTCCTCGTGGAGGACTTCGAAGCCGCCGCCCTCTTCTGGGAAGGCGCCCTGCGCGACCTCCTGGGCATCGAGCCCGTCAAGGTCATACCGCAGGCCGGATACGCCCATGGGGAGGTTGACGGGCAGACCGTCCTGGCCCTCTTCTCGCGCGAGACCATGGCACAGGCGGTCGGTACGGACACGCTGCCGCCCCGGCCGGCGGCCCAGGACCCGTCCATGCTCGTACTGCGGGTACCCGTGGTGGACGACGCGACCCCGCAACTGGCCGCGCACGGCGCCGATATCGTGGCACAGCCGCAGGACCGCCCCGACTGGGGAGCGCACCTCCGTACGGCCCACCTGCGTACTCCGGACGGGACGCTGGTGGAACTCCAGTCGTACTGAATACGTCGGAGAGGCAGTACGCGTACCAGTCCTGCCGACCGGGACGGCGTCGCCCCGACCCCCGGGGCAGGGCTTGCGGAGCGTGAAACGATGGTGGACCGCCTTGCACAGCCCGTGAGTTGCAACACCGGAAGGGATCTCTGTGAGCAGCCTCAACAAAGGGATCGGCAAAGCCGAAGTGACCCTCAAGTGGGACCCCAGCCCCGCGGGCACTCCGGCCCATGACCTGGACATCATCGCCGCGACCTACGTCACGGACGATCTGCACGGCACACCGGACTACCTGGTGCATTTCGACAGCCGCTCACCCGACGGCACCATCACCCTGAGCAGGGACAGCCGGACCGGCCTCGGGTTCGGCACCGACGAGGCGATGGTCCTGGAGCTGAACCGGCTGGCCGACCGGTACGGCCGGGTCGTCGTCGGTGTGGCCATTCAGCAGCGCGGCGGGCGCACGACCTTCGGCGACATCAGCAACACCGCCGTCCGCATCAACGAGGGCTACGACGAATTGTCGGCGGACGACTTCTCGGCGGTCGCCGGTGCGACCGCGGCGGTGATAGCGGAATTCCGCCGGGACGCGTCGGGGCAATGGCGGTTCCGCCCTGACGTACGGGGTTTTGACACCGACCCGGAAACCTTCGTGACCGTCATGGGCAGCGGAATGGGCAGCTAAGAGAAGAAGGGAACAACAGGAGCGGGCAAGGCCGAAGAATCCCGGCGCGCGATTTGCCCTTTCCTCCCCATACGAAGGAGGCGGAGCCGATATGCCGACTCCGCCTCCTTTCAGCTGTTCACTTCACGCCTCACCGGCGCCTGGAATCAGCTGCAACCGCTCGTGGAACCGCAGCCCTCGCACAGGTAGCAGCTGCCCGCACGCTGCATCTTGGTGCCGCAGGAGAAGCACAGCGGAGCGTCGGCGTTGATGCCGAGCTGCATTTCCACCAGTTCCGCGTTGGTGTGGGCCTGCTTGGGGGCCGGGGCCGCGGTCTCCTCGACGATCTCCTTCGTCGAGGCGGGCTCCTTCGCCGACTCCAGGCGGGGCGCCGACTGGGCCAGGCCCTCGACGTCCAGCTCCTCGTCGGTCGGCTCGTACGAACCGGTCTCCAGGTGGCGCTGGCGCTCCTCGACGGAGTGGATGCCCAGCGCGGAGCGGGTCTCGAACGGCAGGAAGTCCAGCGCGAGGCGGCGGAAGATGTAGTCGACGATCGACTGCGCCATCCGCACGTCCGGGTCGTCCGTCATGCCGGCCGGCTCGAAGCGCATGTTGGTGAACTTCGAGACGTACGTCTCCAGGGGCACGCCGTACTGGAGACCCACCGAGACGGCGATGGAGAAGGCGTCCATCATGCCCGCGAGGGTCGAACCCTGCTTGGACATCTTCAGGAAGACCTCGCCCAGACCGTCGTCCGGGTAGGAGTTGGCGGTCATGTAGCCCTCGGCGCCGCCGACCGTGAAGGAGGTGGTGATGCCGGGACGGCCCTTGGGCAGACGCTTGCGGACCGGACGGTACTCGACGACCTTCTCGGCCGGCTTCTCCTCGGCCTTCTTCTCCTCCTTCTTCTTGGCGGAGAGCGGCTGGCCGACCTTGCAGTTGTCGCGGTAGATCGCCAGCGCCTTCAGGCCGAGCTTCCAGCCCTCGAAGTAGACCTCCTCGACCTCCTCGACGGTGGCCGACTCGGGCAGGTTGACGGTCTTGGAGATCGCGCCGGACAGGAACGGCTGGGCCGCCGCCATCATCCGTACGTGGCCCATGGCCGAGATGGAGCGCTCGCCCATCGCGCAGTCGAAGACCTCGTAGTGGGCCGGGTCCAGACCGGGGGCGTCGATCACGTTGCCGTGCTCGGCGATGTGCGCGACGATCGCCTCGACCTGCTCCGGCTGGTAGCCGAGCCGCTTGAGCGCCTTGGGGACCGTGTTGTTCACGATCTGCATGGAGCCGCCGCCGACCAGCTTCTTGAACTTGACCAGGGCCAGGTCCGGCTCGACGCCCGTGGTGTCGCAGTCCATCATCAGGCCGATGGTGCCGGTGGGGGCCAGCACGGAGGCCTGCGCGTTGCGGAAGCCGTTCTTGTCGCCGAGGCGGATGACGTCCTGCCACGCCTCGGTGGCCGCGGCCCAGACCGGGGTGTCCAGGTCGTCCATGCGCTTGGCGGCACCGTTGGCGTCCGCGTGCTGCTTCATGACGCGCTTGTGGGCGTCGGCGTTGCGGGCGTAACCGTCGTACGGGCCGACGACCGCGGCCAGCTCGGCGGAGCGCTTGTAGGAGGTGCCGGTCATCAGGGAGGTGATGGCACCGGCGAGGGCGCGGCCGCCGTCCGAGTCGTACGCGTGGCCGGTGGCCATCAGCAGGGCGCCGAGGTTGGCGTAGCCGATGCCCAGCTGGCGGAAGGCGCGGGTGGTCTCGCCGATCTTCTCGGTGGGGAAGTCGGCGAAGCAGATGGAGATGTCCATCGCGGTGATGACCAGCTCGACGACCTTCGCGAAGCGCTCGGCGTCGAACGACTGGTTGCCCTTGTCGTCGTCGCGCAGGAACTTCATCAGGTTCAGCGAGGCCAGGTTGCACGAGGAGTTGTCCAGGTGCATGTACTCGCTGCACGGGTTCGAGGCGGTGATCCGGCCCGACTCCGGCGAGGTGTGCCAGTGGTTGATGGTGTCGTCGTACTGGATGCCGGGGTCGGCGCACGCCCAGGCGGCCTCCGCCATCTTGCGGAACAGCGCCTTGGCGTCGACCTCCTCGATGACCTCGCCGTTCAGCCGGCCGCGCAGACCGAACTTCGAGCCGCTCTCGACGGCCTTCATGAACTCGTCGTTGACGCGGACCGAGTTGTTCGCGTTCTGGTACTGGACGGACGTGATGTCGTCGCCGCCCAGGTCCATGTCGAAGCCCGCGTCGCGCAGCGCGCGGACCTTCTCCTCCTCCTTCACCTTGGTGTCGATGAAGGCCTCGACGTCCGGGTGGTCCACGTCCAGGACGACCATCTTGGCGGCGCGGCGGGTGGCACCGCCCGACTTGATCGTTCCGGCGGACGCGTCGGCGCCGCGCATGAAGGAGACCGGTCCCGAGGCGTTGCCGCCGGAGGACAGCAGTTCCTTGGAGGAGCGGATGCGGGAGAGGTTCAGGCCGGCGCCGGAGCCGCCCTTGAAGATCATCCCCTCTTCCTTGTACCAGTCCAGGATCGAGTCCATGGAGTCGTCGACGGAGAGGATGAAGCACGCGCTGACCTGCTGCGGCTGCTTCGTGCCGACGTTGAACCACACCGGGGAGTTGAAGCTGAAGACCTGGTGGAGCAGGGCGTACGCCAGCTCGTGCTCGAAGATCTCGGCGTCCGCCGGGGAGGCGAAGTAGCCGTTGTCCTCGCCGGCCTTCGTGTACGTCTTGACGACCCGGTCGATGAGCTGCTTGAGGCTCGACTCCCGGGTGTCGGAGCCCACCGCGCCGCGGAAGTACTTGCTCGTGACGATGTTGACCGCGTTCACCGACCAGAACTCGGGGAACTCGACGCCACGCTGCTCGAAGTTGACCGAGCCGTCGCGCCAGTTGGTCATGACGACGTCACGGCGCTCCCACGTCACCTCGTCATACGGGTGTACGCCGGGGGTGGTGTGGATGCGCTCGATGCGCAGCCCCTTGCTCGCCTTGCTGCCCTTGGCGCGGGAGCCTCGTGCCGGGCCGCTCGTCGTCTCTGTCATTCCGCCTCCCTGTACGGGCAAAACGCCCATATGTGCGCACTTCTTCCCGTGGCACGGTGTGTGTCTGTCTGGAACCGGGGCGCCTGCACATGCCCCGGTCAGGTCTGTGGTGCGCCGATCTCAGTCGGCGGCGGTGGCGGGCACCGGGACCGCCGGCTGTCCGGCGCTCCCCTCGCATCCGCACTCCCGCGCGGGCGGCTCCTGCTCGCGCTGCTCCCGCAGCTCGGCGATGGCCGCCTCGAAGTCCTCCAGCGAGTCGAAGGCCCGGTAGACGCTCGCGAACCGCAGGTACGCGACGAGGTCCAGTTCCTGCAGCGGGCCCAGTATGGCCAGCCCGACGTCGTGGGTGGACAGCTCGGCGCTGCCGGTGGCGCGCACCGCTTCCTCGACCCGCTGTCCCAGCTTGGCGAGAGCGTCCTCGGTGACCGGCCGGCCCTGGCACGCCTTGCGCACGCCGGCGATGACCTTGTTACGGCTGAAGGGTTCGGTGACCCCGCTCCGCTTGATCACCATCAGTGACGCGGTCTCGATGGTCGTGAAGCGGCGGGAGCAGTCCGGGCACTGGCGGCGCCGGCGGATCGAGGTGCCGTCATCGGTGGTACGGCTGTCGACCACCCGGCTGTCGGGGTGCCTGCAGAAGGGGCAATGCATGATCTCACCCTCCTCACCCTCGAAAAATTACGGTCGCACGCCCATGGTTCCGGCGTACGGCTGATGGCCTCCGGTGGCCCTCACGGGCCCCTCGGAGCAGCCCCAAGCATAGGCGATCCCGGGAGCCCCGTAAGACACCGGCACCACAACTTGTAGGCGGTTGTAGTCATCAAAGCACTAGATGTGGTGTCCGGAGGTCATCGACGCCCCAGGCGTGTCGCAGGGGGGCGGAGCCTCGCCGGCCGCTCGGAGGGCCGTCGACGAGAGTACGGGACGGGACCCGGGGGCGGCTCCGGCGGGGCGGGGATGACAGAATCCGGCAGGTCGCGGCGCCCGCCCGCACCTCGCGGGCCGGTACGCGCACCCGGCCACGAGCTCGGGGCGAAGAGTACCGCAATGACCCGAATTGCCTTTCGGCTATACACCTAAGCCCGTGATCAGGTCAGCTAATCCGGAAATTTTCACTCGAACGTGTGTTTGGCGCAACCTTTCGAAAGCAACTACCGTTGGCTAACTAGGGAGCACATTCCGAGAGGGGCCGACGTGACCACCACCGCAGACAGCGCCACCATCACCGCCCAGAGCCACTCCCAGAGCCGATTCGAGCAGACCCGGAAACCGCCGATGGACGACGCAATGACACCCGAGGGGCAGAAGCCGGCCCGCTCACTGCCCGGCCGTCCTCCAGGCATCCGCGCCGACAGTTCGGGACTCACCGACCGACAGCGCAGGGTCATCGAGGTCATCCGGGATTCCGTCCAGCGCCGCGGCTATCCGCCGTCCATGCGCGAGATCGGCCAGGCGGTCGGGCTGTCCAGCACCTCGTCCGTCGCCCACCAGCTCATGGCTCTGGAGCGCAAGGGTTTCCTGCGCCGCGACCCGCACCGCCCCCGGGCGTACGAGGTCCGCGGCTCCGACCAGCCCAGCAGTGCGCCGACCGACACGACGGGCAAGCCCGCGGCGTCGTACGTCCCGCTCGTCGGCCGGATCGCCGCCGGCGGCCCCATCCTCGCCGAGGAGTCGGTCGAGGACGTCTTCCCGCTGCCCCGGCAGCTGGTCGGCGACGGTGAGCTGTTCGTGCTGAAGGTCGTCGGCGACTCCATGGTGGAGGCCGCCATCTGCGACGGCGACTGGGTCACCGTGCGTCGCCAGCCGGTCGCGGAGAACGGCGACATCGTCGCCGCCATGCTCGACGGCGAGGCGACGGTCAAGCGCTTCAAGCGCGAGGACGGCCATGTGTGGCTGCTGCCGCACAACTCCGCGTACCAGCCCATCCCCGGTGACGAGGCCACGATCCTCGGCAAGGTGGTGGCGGTGCTGCGGCGCGTCTGACCCACCCCTCGACCGAGCCCCGGGACCACTGCGCCGGTCCCGGGGCTCGGTTCTGCCCTGCGCCGACGCCGCTCTCGCGGACGTGGTCGATCTCCGTGGGGGCTGCTCGACGGATGGTGGGGTCGCTACGGGGCTCTTACGGGGTGCGGGGCGTCGGGTAAGCGCGGGGTCGGCCCGCGGCACCGTTACGACCCCCGACACGGCCCTGAGGGGTCTACGCGCCCTCTGCCCCTTCCGCCGCCTTGGCCGCCGCGTCGATGGCCGCCAAAGAGCGGCGGACCTGGTTGCGGTCGGTCGTGTACCAGAATTCGGGCATGGATTTGCGCAGGAAGGAGCCGTAGCGGGCGCGCTCCACGCGCGGGTCCAGGACGGCGACGACGCCGCGGTCGCCCGTGGCCCGTACGAGACGGCCCGCGCCCTGGGCCATCAGGAGGGCGGCGTGGGTCGCCGCGACCGCCATGAAGCCGTTGCCGCCGGCTTCCTCCACGGCCTTCTGGCGGGCGCTCATCAGGGGGTCGTCGGGCCGCGGGAAAGGCACCCGGTCCATGACCACCAGCTGGCAGTTCGGGCCCGGCACATCGACGCCCTGCCACAGCGAGAGCGTCCCGAACAAGCACGTACGGGCGTCCGCCGCGAAGGTGCGGATCAGCTCGCCGAGGGTCTCCTCGCCCTGGAGGAGGATCGGCATGTCGAGGCGGCCGCGGAGGTTCTCGGCGGCGGCCTGGGCGGCGCGCATGGAGGAGAACAGGCCGAGCGTACGGCCGCCCGCGGCCTCGATCAGCTCCGCCAGCTCGTCGAGCATGTCCGTACGGCTGCCCTCGCGGCCCGGCTGGGCCAGGTGCTTGGCGACGTACAGGATGCCCTGCTTGCTGTAGTCGAACGGGGAGCCGACGTCCAGGCCCTTCCACCGCGGGACGTCCTCGCCCTCGGTGCCCTCCGGGGCGAGGCCGAGGGAGGCGCCGACGCCGTTGAAGTCCCCGCCCAGCTTGAGGGTGGCGGACGTGAGGACGACGGAGCGGTCCGCGAAGAGCTTCTCGCGCAGCAGCCCGGAGACGGACAGCGGCGCGACGCGCAGGGAGGCGCCGAAGCGGTCGTGGCGCTCGTACCAGACGACGTCGTACTCGGAGCCGTTGGCGATGCGCTCGGCGACCGCGTGGACGTTCTCGACGGAGGCGAGGGCCTGCTTGCGGACGGCGTCCTCGTCCTGGACGGACTTGTCGCGGGTGGTGCCGAGGGCCGAGATGACCGTACGCGCGGCGTCACGCAACGCCATCAGACAGTAGCCGAGATCCTCGGGGATCTCTTCGAGGCGGCCGGGCAGCGCCAGCTCCATCAGCCGCTCGAAGGTCTCCGAGGCGGTCTGGAGCTGGTCCGCGGCCTTCTCGTTGACCAGCTTGGCGGCGCGCTTGACGGCCCGGTTGACCTGGCCCGGGGTGAGTTCTCCGGTGGCCACGCCGGTGACACGGGAGACCAGCTCGTGGGCCTCGTCGACGATCAGCACGTCATGCTGGGGCAGCACCGGGGCGCCCTCGATGGCGTCGATGGCCAGCAGGGCGTGGTTGGTGACGATCACGTCGGCGAGCTTGGCGCGCTCGCGGGCCGCCTCGGCGAAGCACTCCGCGCCGTACGCGCACTTCGAGGCGCCCAGGCACTCCCGCGAGGAGACCGAGACCTGGCCCCAGGCGCGGTCGGAGACGCCGGGGGTGAGATCGTCGCGGTCGCCGGTCTCGGTCTCGTCCGCCCAGTCGCGCAGCCGCAACAGGTCCTTGCCCAGCTTGCTGGTCGGTGTCGCGTGCTCGAAGGGGTCGAAGAGGCCCTCTTCCTCTTCCTGCGGCACGCCTTCGTGCAGGCGGTGCAGGCAGACGTAATTGGAGCGGCCCTTGAGCATGGCGAACTGCGGACGGCGGCGCAGCTGCGGGTGCAGGGCGTCGACCGTGCGCGGCAGGTCGCGCTCGACCAGCTGGCGCTGGAGCGCGAGGGTGGCCGTGGCCACCACCACGCGATCACCGTGGGCCAGCGCCGGCACCAGATAGCCGAGCGACTTTCCGGTGCCGGTGCCGGCCTGTACGAGCAGGTGGGAGCCGTCGTCGACCGCTTCGGCGACGGCTTCGGCCATGGCGATCTGGCCGGGGCGCTCGGTGCCGCCGACAGCGGTGACGGCGGCGTGCAGCAGATCGGGGAGGGAGGGCTTCGTCATAGCGGTGCCACCCTACGCGGGCCCACTGACAATCTGCTCGGTCACGGGTGGTGGAGGGGGTTGGGTACGGTGCCGTGCACGGCGGCGTGCGGACGCTGCGCGCGGTCGCGGTATCCGTCGAGGTGGAGACGGTTGCGGTTCAGGCACAGCCGGGCAATGCGGGGGGTGAGCAGGTCGAAGGTCTCGTGGCGTTTCTTCAGGTGCGGGAAGCGTCCCTGGTGGCGCAGGATCTCCGCCCGTACGAGGGACCAGAACTCCGCCTCCGGGACCGCGAGTTGCTGCTCGCACAGCGGGGCGAGGTAGCGGAAGACCCCGACGAAGAGCCCGGAGTGGATGAACTGGGTGAGGAAGTCCGGCGGTTCGGTGAGCAGCACCGCGCGGACGTCCGCGGGCATGGTGGCGTGCTCGGGCAGCGGTTCGGCGCTGGTGTTGACGTCGTCGACGAAGTCCTTGACCGCGAGGCGGGTGGGGACGTCCTGCTGGTCGAAGACGACGATCGCGTTCTCGCCGTGCGGGGAGAACACCGTGCCGTACTGGTAGAGGAAGTGCAGCAGTGGCGGCAACAGGGCGGCGAAGAGGTGGCGCAGCCAGACGCGGGGGGCCAGGCCGGAGCGGTGCACCAGCTCCGCCGTCAAGGCCCGCCCGTGCGGGTCGGTCTGCAGGAGCGCGGCCAGGGTGCGGGCCCGTTCCCCGGGGTCCAGGTGGCGGCTGACCGGCTCGCGCCAGATACAGCCCAGCAGTTCCTTGTACTGGTACGGGACGCCGGGCAGCCGGTCGTACAGAGGGTGTTCGACGGTGACGGACGCGGTCTCGCCGAGCAGGATCACCCGGGTCTCGTCACGCAGGTACGGGTCGGCGTCGCGCAGGCCGTGGACCCAGGCGGTGACGGCGGGGGCGGCGATGGTGCGTTCGGTCGGCAGGCCGCGCCAGACCAGGGTGTTGAGGACCGAGAGCGGCAGCTTGACCGTGCGGGCCCTGGGGCGGCTGGTGTTGAGGAAGGTGCGGATGGACTGCTGGGGCAGTCGCAGGTCGTTGTCAGTGGTGAGTGGGACGATGGATTTGTCGGCGAGTTGGGGAGCGAAGAGGGGGGCGATGGTCTCGTCCCACTGCCAGGGGTGGACGGGGAGGTAGAGGTAGTCGGCGGGGTCGAGCCCCTGCGCGGAGAGGGTCTCGGCGAAGGCGGCGCGGATTTCGGGGGTGAGTTCATCGGCGTAGAGACGATCGGGTGTGGCCAGGGCGGGGACGCCACGGTAGACGGCCAGCCGGCGGTGTGCGGCGATCCAGGGCAGCCGCTGTGGGATGCGGGCCTCGGGTGACCAGACCGCGGCGTCGGTCGCGGAGAAACCCAGCCTCCCCTTGTTGGCGACGAGCCAGGGGTGGCCGGTCTGGTGGCCTTCCAGGGCGGCGTAGTCGAGGTCGGCGAGCTGTGCCGCGCTGAGGGCCGTGGTGTCGAGGCGGGCGTCGGCGGCGAGGGTGGCGGTCAGCTCGCGGATGAGGTGGCCGGTGGTGTCGCCGGACAGGCCCAGGACGGTGGCGTGGGCGTGGAAGAGGAAGTGAAGGGGGTCGCCCGTGGGGGTGATGGAGTCGGGATCGACGCGCCAGTGCCCGTACGCACCGCGCCGGGCCCGGAAACGATAGGTGACGTCTTCGGTCAGGGGCAGACGATAGGCGCGGGAGCCGTCCGCGGTGTGGGCGTGCGGGGCGCCTGGATCTCCGGGGGCTTCGGCTCCGGGGGTGGGGGCTTCACAGCCGGAGCGGGGGCTCGCGGCCGGGTGGCGGGACTGGTTGCGGCCGGGGCCGTTGCTCGGGGCGGGGCTGCGGCCGTCGTGCGGGGCGGGGTCGTCGCTGGAGCGTTGGTTGCCGCCGGGGGTGTGGTCGCCGCTGGGGCTCTGGCGGGCGCCGGGGAACTGACCGTCGTCGAAGCCGTGGGGGGCGCCGGGGGCCTGAGCGGCGTGGGGGCCATGGCGGTCACCGAGGCCGTGGTCGTGGTGGTGGTCGCCGAGGTCCTGGGCGGCGCGAGGGCCGGGGACGGCCGGAGCGCCGGGGTCGGGTTCGGGGGTGATGATCCCCTCGTACGCGAACTCCGCCAGCGTCTTGGCCAGCAGCCGGCGAGCGGTTCTCTGCCAGACACGGCTGCTGTCGCTCGCCCCGCCGAGACCGGCGGCGGGGTCGCTGCCGGGGGCGCCGGGGGCGGGGCCGCCGCTCGGGGCGCCGGCGGTGGGGGCGCCGGGGCCCGGGAAGGCGTGGCCGGTGACGGGGAGGCCGTGAGCGGTGAGGCCGTGGGCGCTCGGAGTGGCGCTGTCGGTTACGCCGGGCCCGGGGCTGTCGCCGACGCCGGGCCCGGAGGTGCCGGGGACGGCATCGCCGGTAGCGGAACGGCCCGGAGTGGGGCTGCCCGGTGCGGGGCTGCCGTCGTGGGGGTCGTCGGCGCCGGGCGTGCCAGGGGTGCCGGGGCCGGAGGCGGGGCTATGGAGAGGTCCGGAGGAAGGACGCAAGGCGGGACTCCTGGGGACGAGACATGAGCTATACGGACAGTGCCTTCGGGAACGGGGACAGGTGTGGAGACACGGACAGTGCGGGAGGGGCGTACGGACATGCCGGTGAGACGAGAGGGGACGGTCGGGCCGCCGGGCGCGGCGGGCAGGCCGGAGCCGCCGACGGGCGGGCGACGGCGGCGGGCGCGGGGGAAGGAAGTGTTCACAGGAGATGGCGGTGGGCTCGGTCGCGGACCATGAGGGCGGCGCGTTTGGCGGGCAGGTCCAGCTCGTCGGCGTAGCGGAATCCGGCGCCGAGGAAGGCGGCGACGGACGGGATGTTGCGCAGGTCGGGTTCGGCGATGACCCGGCCGCACTGCGGGCGGTGATCCAGGACGAGGTCGGCGGTGGCACGCAGCAGCGCGGTGCCGATGCCACGGCCCCGGTCGGCGACGCCTCCGATCAGCAGGTGCAGTCCCGTGTCGTGCGGCCGGGCCGGGTAGTAGCGGGCGACCGGGTCCAGGTCGGCGCGGTAGATCTCCCAGTAGCTCATGGGGACGCCGCCCAGTACGCCGAGGCAGGGCACGCTGCGTCCGTCACCGTCGAGCTGGGCGCGCAGGTGGGCGGCGGTGATCTCCTCGGCCCCGGCCAGTTCCCAGAAGGCCGCGACGGCCGGGTCGTTCATCCAGGCGGAGATCAGCGGCAGGTCGCGCTCGATGCGTACCGGTACGAGCTGGAACGGGCCGACGTCGGTCGCGGCCGGACCCCAGTCGGCGATGTGGTCGAGCAGGAGGCCGCTCCGCGGGTCGTCGGCCGGGTCGGCGGAGAGCGGCGCGTCGCTGAACAGGGCGGTGATGTCGGGGGGCAGATGCAGGTCGAGGGTGTCGTCGAGCGCGTCGTCCGGAGGGGCTTCGAGGGGGTGGTCGAAGGTCTCGTCGGATCCCGGGTCGATGCCGGATTCGGTGGGGGGCACGGTGGCGCTCTCTCCTTTCCGGGCCTCCTCACGAGGTCACGGGGCGGGCGGGCAGGGAATCGGAAGCGGAGGGGACGTGGAGGGGGCGGAGGGATCAGGGACAGGGATCAGGGACAGGGGTCAGGTGCAGGCGGTCGGGGCTTCAGGAGGCGGGAGTAGGCAGGTCAGGGCTTCTGGAGGCCGAGTGCCGGGACCGGGACCGGTTCGGTAGCGGGGTCACGAGTGGAGGGGGTTGGGGATGGTGACGTAGACGGACTGGGTGTCGACGGGGCCGACGAGTTCGTCGAGGCCGCGCAGCCGGGTCAGCAGGTTGGCCTTGCAGCGCAGGGTGCGGGCTTCCAGGAGCCGGCCGGGCAGGGGTGAACGGTGCGCCGCGGGCCCGGTTGCGGCCTCGGTGAGGAAGCGCCGGAAGGCCGCGAGGAGCACGTTCTCGGCGGCCAGGCGCTGGGAGCCGAAGGCGCCGATGAGGCCGAGGACGTTGTTGATGCCGAGGTAGTAGGCGAAGCGTTCGTCGGTGACCTCGTCGGAGACGAAGGTGTCGCTGGCGGCGCCGATGCCGGGCAGCCGCCGCTCCAGGTCCGTACGGCGCGACTCGCGGAAGTAGTAGCCCTGGTTGTCGCGGTAGCGGCCGCCGGCGGGCCAGCCGTTCCGGTCCAGCAGGACGAGCGTGTTCTGCTGGTGGGCTTCGAGGGCCACGCCGGCGGTGCCGTCGAGCCAAAGGACGGGACGGACCACGGCTTCGAGGTAGCGCAGGAACCACTCGGTGGCGACGGCGCCCGTGGGCCGGCCGGTGCGCGCGGTGAGCCTGCCGATGATGTCGGCGAGGCGGGAACGCAGACCGGGGCGGCCGGGCCAGGGGCGCGGCGAGGTGAGGGCGGCGATGCAGACCGCGTCGTCGGAGTCGGCGAACGGGTTGTGCCGGATGACCACATCCAGTCCGTGCACCGGCTCGCCGTCGGCTCCGGTGACCCCGAACCACGCCGGGTCGCGGACGATGTCGAAGCCCGGCGCGCCGGGGAAGGCGGCCCGCCACTGCGCGGCGAGCCCGGTGCGGAGCAGCCGGTGCACCTCGACGCCGCGGCGCAGTTCCTTGCGGAGGTTGTCGCGGCGGGAGTTGGTGATGCGCAGGCCCAGGGAGAGCTTGAGCATGGCGTCGCAGCCGGGGCGGAAGACGGTGCGGACGGAGGAGGTCGGGTGCCAGGCAGGGCCGCCGGGGCCCAGGTCGCGGAGGTGGCCCGACGCGTACAGCGTGGCGATGTCCGGGCGGTGGTCCAGCTGGTGGGCCTGCCAGGGGTGCATCGGCAGCGGCAGGGTGCCGGCAGGGGCCGGGGGTGCGCCCTCGGCGAGCCGGACGGCCAGTCGTTCGGCGGAGACGGTCCGGCCGCGTTCGGTCCAGGCAGAGTCGGTGGTGAACACGTCCGGGTGGACGGCCATCCAGTGCAGGCGGAACGCGCCGCGCAGCTCCGGCGAGTAGGCGCGCGTCTCGGCCTCGGTCAGGCCCTCGCGGCTCTTGGGGGTGGGGTGCATGGGGTGGCCGAAGAGCAGGGACTGTTCGGCGGCCAGGAACCGGGAGCCGCCGGGGGCGTCGGCCGGGGTGGCGCGCCGGTCCGTGAGAAAGGCGGCGGTGTGCCGTACGGAGTCGGCGACGCGGCCGACCAGGTCGGCACTCTCACTGTCCGGCGCGGCGGTGGGGTCGGTGTCCGTACCGCCGGTTCCGCCGGCGGCGTTCCCGCCCGCACCGCCGTGTACGGCCTCGCGGCGCAGCAAGGCGGCCAGAGTCACCGCGTCCAGCGGTGCGGCATCGGCGGGGGTGCCTTCCAGAACGGGGGCGCCGAAGCGGTGCCAGCCGGTGTCCGACCAGTACAGGACGGGGACGCGCAGGGTCGCCGCGCTGGCGTCGAGCGGGATGCGCAGCCGGTCACCGGCCGGGCGGGGCGTGCCGCTCTCACGGATCCAGCAGCGCAGCAGGCTCTCGGCACCGGCGGCGTCCGCGGCGACGGCCGGATCCGCATGCTCCATCCGGTCGTGCGCAGGGCCCTGCGAGACGGTTTCCCGCCCGGCGGCAGGTCCGGCCGCGGCCTCGGTCTCGTCGTCGGCCCGATTGTCGGCCTCATCGACGATCCCGTCATCGATTTCGTCGTCGATCCCGTCGTCGGACCCGTCATCGGCCTCGTCATCGGAGTACACGGTGACGACCCGGGTCGTCCCGAGCCCGTGGCAGTCCTCGTGACCATGCCGTTCGTGGTGCCCGAGCCGTACGGCGCAGCCGGTATGGCCGCCGTGCTCGCCGTTCTCGGCACTGTCGTGGGCACCGGCACGCCGGTTCTGGCGCGGCACGGCCGGCTCCCGCAGCCGGGCCAGGGGCTCACGGGGCAGACGTCGCTCGTCGGCCGGGGTCCCGTCGGGGCCGGGGCGTTCGTTCATCGGGGTGTGCCTCGCAGAGTCGGCGCGGTCTGGATGGTGAGGGGACGGCGGGGGGCCGTGGTGCGGGAGGGGGTCGTAGGGCAGGCGGGGGCGGTGCAGTGGCAGAGGGACGTGGGTTGGCAGAGACGTACGGGTTGGCCGGGAGCCACGGGCCGGAGCGGCAGACAGAAGGCCCGCATGCGGCCGGGCCGGAGCGGTGGGCGATGGTTCCCAGTACGTCCGGGGCGGGCCGATGGGCAGCGGCTCTCCGTACGGTCGCGGCCGACCGGTGGGCGCGCTTCGGAAACGTGCCGGTCCTTCGCACGGTCGGCGTCGGCCACCGTACGGCCAGCGGCAACCACCGCACGGTGGCCCTCCGTACGACCGAGGTCCCCCGACGAACCGCACTCGCCCACGTCCCCGGAGCAGAACAGAGCCCCGGTCATGGCGTCACCCCGAGGGTCGGCACCTGCCGCGGCGCCGGGTCGTCCTGCCGAGGCACCGAGTCGTCCTGCCCACCTGCCGCGGACGATCCGTCCGCGGCCTCCTCCGCACCTGCCACCACCGGCTCCCCCGCGCACGCCCGCTCCCCCGGCGCGGCCCGCTGGCCTGGCACCGAAAGATCCTCGACAGCCGCCGCGGGCGCGGCTTCGTCCGCATCACCCGATGCAGACGCCGAGTTCGCGCCCGCATCCGTGTCCACGTCCACGTCCGCTCCCGGTACACCACCCGCCTCATGGGCCACGGCCCACACACGCACCCCAGGCTCCCCATCCGTCCTCTCCATCCCCGCGCGCGCCGCGGTCGTCAACGCGTCGGCGAGGCGGTCGAGGACCGCGTCCGCCTGCTCGTCGGTGATGGTGAGCGGGGGCAGCAGCCGGACGACCGCGCCATGCCGCCCGCCCAGTTCGACGATCAGGCCGCGGGCCAGACACTCCTGCTGGACGGCCGCGGCCAGCGCGGGGGCGGCCGGCCGGGCGCCCGCCGGGTCGGGTGCGGCGTCCGGGTCGACCAGTTCCAGGCCGAGCATCAGGCCACGGCCCCGTACGTCACCGACGCAGCCGTGTTCCGCGGCGAGGCCGCCCAGCCGGGACAGCATGCGGGCGCCCAGGTCGGCGGCGCGCCGCGCGAGGTCGTTCTCCCGGACGTAGGCGAGGGTGGCCGCGCCCGCCGCCATCGCGAGCTGGTTGCCGCGGAAGGTGCCGGCGTGCGCGCCGGGGCGCCAGGCGTCCAGTTCCTCGCGGTAGACGATGACGGCCAGCGGCAGGCTGCCGCCGATCGCCTTGGACAGGACGAGGACGTCGGGCACCACGCCGCTGTGCCCGACGGCCCAGAAGGCGCCGGTGCGGCCGACGCCGGTCTGTACCTCGTCCACGATGAGCGGGATGTCCCGCGCGGCCGTGATCTCGCGCATCCGGCGCAGCCAGCCGTCGGGCGCCGGGATCACCCCGCCCTCCCCCTGGACCGGTTCCAGGATCATCCCGGCCGGTCTGCCGACGCCGCTCTTCTCGTCGTCGAGCACGTTCGCCGTCCAGCGCGCCGCCAGTTCGGCGCCGCGCTCGCCGCCCGTACCGAAGGGGCAGCGGTAGTCGTACGGATACGGGAGGCGGAGCACGGAGGTGTCCCGCGCGCCCCCGGACGCCGCGAGCGCCCCCGCCGTCATGCCGTGGTACGCGCCGGTGAAGGCGGCGAGCCCGTCCCGGCCGGTCGCGGTGCGCACCAGCTTGAAGGCGGCCTCGACGGCGTCCGTGCCGGCCGGCCCGCAGAACTGGATGCGGCCGTGGTCGGCCAGTTCGGCAGGCAGGGTGGCGAACAGTTCGGTGACGAAGGCGTCCTTGACCGGGGTCGCCAGGTCGAGGACGTGCAGCGGGGCGCCGGAGTCGAGGACGGAGCGGATCGCCTCCAGGACGACCGGGTGGTTGTGCCCGAGCGCCAGGGTGCCCGCCCCGGAGAGGCAGTCCAGGTAGCGGCGGCCGTCGGCGCCCTCGATGGTCAGCCCGCGCGCCCGCACCGGGACGACGGGCAGCGAACGCGCGTACGTACGGGCGGCGGACTCGCGGAGCGACTGCCGCCGCAGGATGCCCTCATGGGCGGGAGGGGGTGACATCGGCAGAGGCTGGGTCACGGCCACGGCGGTTCGGTCCTCCTGCTGGCTGATTCTTCTGTTGAACTGCGAGCGGGCCCGCCGCGCACCGACGGCCCCGCTGGGCCGCCACGTCACGCACCGGGCCTGGTCCGTCGTCGGCAGGTCCGCCGGACCGGGCCTTCCTGGCGGACCGCTGCCCCTGCCACCGGCCACGGCTCAGCCGTCCCCCGTACGTGTCAACGACGCACCGGGCGGGAGAACACGGCCTGCCGGAAGATCCTTGCCGCGGGCGGACCGGATGCCGGCCGGGGGTGGGCAGACCGGACACCGGCCAGGGCGGGCCACGCCCCACCCACCTCTCCCGTAAAGATCCCCACTCCCGGAACCAGGGACCCGCCCGCCGCCGTCCCCAACGGCACCGGCATAGTGGGGACCTGCCCCGGCTTTCCGGTGCATGACAAAACAGCAGATCCAGGCACGACCGGAGCATGCCGGAGCATGACCGGCAAGACCGGCCGAGGCGCGATACATCCGCCCGGGCCGGACAAGTTCACAACGGCAAGCCTGAACAGACCAGGGGGAGTTCACCCATGCGATCCATACGTCGGCCGGTCCTGGCCGCGGCCGCTCTCACCGCCGTGGTGGCGCTGACCGCCACCGGCTGCGGGCCCGAGAGCGATCAGGCGGACGCGAAGCCCGGCCAGTCCGCGGAGCAGGGCAGCGCGGGCGGGGGTGGCTTCACGATCCCCAAGGACATCCAGGACAAGCTGAAGGAACACGGCGTCGACCTGGACAAGTGGAAGAACGGCGAGTGGAAGAACTGGGACAAGGACAAGTGGCTCCGCGAGGCCAGTGAGTTCATCAACCCGATCATCAAGGGCCTGTGGGACCCGGACCGGGCGAGCAAGGCCAAGCCGCCGAAGGAGCCGACGCCCAAGGACATCTCCGGTGACCAGGGGCGGACCGACCCGGAGCCGCGTGCGGTGCAGGCCAAGGCGGTCAAGCCGCCGTTCGGCCAGAACGCGCCCGGCCTCGGCAAGATCTTCTTCGACACGCCCGAGGGCCACGCGGTCTGCTCCGGCGCGGTGGTCAAGGACCCGGCGCACCCGGGCAAGTCCAACCTGGTCTGGACCGCGGGCCACTGCGTGCACGCGGGCAGGAGCGGTGGCTGGTACCGCAACATGATCTTCGCCCCGTCGTTCAACGACAGCGGCAAGTCCGCGGCCCAGCTGGAGAACGCCACGCGTGAGCAGGTGTTCTCCAAGGGCGTGTGGTGGGCCGACGGCGCGTCGACCTCCAGCCAGTGGATCAGCCAGGGCGGTCCGCAGGGCAACAGCGTGCCGATGGCGCCGTACGACTTCGCGATCATGCACGTGACGCCGGAGAAGGGCGCGGGAAACAAGTCCCTCGAAGAGGTCGCCGGCGGCGCCTACTCGGTGGACTTCAACGCTTCGGCGATCCCGGACATCCCGAGCATCACCGCCCAGGGCTACCCGGCCGAGGCGCCGTTCGACGGCGCGACGCTCCAGCAGTGCACCGACAAGCCGGGCCGTCTGTCGCTGGACGCCAAGAAGCCGACCATGTACCGCATCGGCTGCCTGATGACCGCCGGTTCCTCCGGTGGCCCCTGGTTCGGCAAGGGCTCGGACGGCAAGCCGACGCTGGTGTCCAACACCTCGATCGGCCCGCGTCCGGCCGGCTGGCTGGCGGGCCCGCACCTCGGCCCGGAGGCCAAGAGCATGTACAGCGCGATGAGCAAGAAGTTCGCGTCGAAGTAGTCACAGCGGACGAGGGCCCGCTCCCGGTTGCCGGGGGCGGGCCCTCGTCGTACGGCCGTGCGTGCGGCCGTCTCCCGTAACGCGAAGGCCCGCCCCTGTTCCCAGGGGCGGGCCTTCGTACCGCCTATGGCGTCGTGCTCACGGCGTCCTGCTGCGTCTGCCGCGTCACGCCGCCGGTACGTACGGCTGGAACTCGGCGGCCAGTTCCTCGTGGACGCGCGCCTTGAGGACGGTGCCCTCCGCGATGTGCTCCTCGGAGATCACCTCGCCCTCGGCGTGGGCCCGGGAGACCAGTGCGCCCTGGGTGTAGGGCACCAGCGCCTCGATCTCGACCTGCGGGCGCGGCAGCTCCTCGTCGATCAGCGCGAGCAGCTCGTCGATGCCCTGGCCGGTACGGGCCGAGACCAGCAGCGCGTGCTTCTCCCGGCGCAGCAGCCGCTGGAGGACCAGCGGGTCGGCGGCGTCCGCCTTGTTGACGACCACGATCTCCGGTACGTCGGTGGCGCCCACGTCGCGGATCACCTCGCGCACGGCGGCGAGCTGCTCCTCGGGCACCGGGTGCGAGCCGTCGACCACGTGGAGGATGAGGTCGGAGTCGCCGACCTCCTCCATCGTGGAGCGGAACGCCTCGACGAGGTGGTGCGGCAGGTGGCGGACGAAGCCGACGGTGTCGGCGAGGGTGTACAGCCGCCCGCTGGGCGTCTCGGCCCGGCGCACGGTCGGGTCCAGGGTGGCGAACAGCGCGTTCTCCACCAGGACGCCGGCCCCGGTCAGGCGGTTGAGCAGCGAGGACTTGCCCGCGTTCGTGTACCCCGCGATGGCGACCGAGGGGACCTTGTGGCGGCGGCGTTCCTGCCGCTTGACGTCCCGGCCGGTCTTCATCTCCGCGATCTCCCGGCGCATCTTCGCCATCTTCTCGCGGATCCGCCGCCGGTCCGTCTCGATCTTGGTCTCACCGGGACCACGGGTGGCCATACCGCCGCCCGCCGAACCGGAGCCACCGCCACCCATCTGCCGGGACAGCGACTGGCCCCAGCCGCGCAGCCTGGGCAGCATGTACTGCATCTGCGCCAGCGAGACCTGCGCCTTGCCCTCCCGGGACTTGGCGTGCTGGGCGAAGATGTCCAGGATCAGGGCCGTACGGTCGACGACCTTGACCTTGACGACGTCTTCGAGGTGGATCAGCTGGCCGGGGCTCAGCTCACCGTCGCAGACCACCGTGTCCGCGCCGGACTCCAGGACGATGTCGCGCAGCTCCAAGGCCTTGCCGGAACCGATGTAGGTGGCCGGGTCGGGCTTGTCGCGGCGCTGGATGACGCCGTCGAGCACCAGCGCGCCGGCCGTCTCGGCCAGCGCGGCCAGCTCGGCGAGGGAGTTCTCCGCGTCCTGCACCGTGCCGCTGGTCCAGACACCGACCAGTACGACGCGCTCCAGGCGCAGCTGGCGGTACTCGACCTCGGTGACGTCTTCGAGCTCGGTGGACAGTCCCGCCACCCGGCGCAGGGCGGCTCGCTCCGTGCGGTCGTACTGCTCGCCGTCACGCTCTCCATCGATCTCGTAACTCCAGGCGACGTCCTCTTCCATCAGGGCGTCGGCCCGAAGGCTCTCGGGGAGGCGCTGTCGGTCCTGTGGAAGGGAAGAAGAGGAGGTCATTTGATCCTTCGCGTCGTTGGAACGTCCCGCGGGCCGCACGGCCCCGGAACCTGCGTTCGTGACAACGTCCGGAGGGCCCGGGAGATTCCCGGCCGCCCCGTCGTCGGCCAGATGATGGTCGCACGACCGGTGGGGGCCGTCACGCGGGTTTTCCGTGCGGGGCCGCGGGCGGTGTCCTCCCGGGCCCGGCGGCCCGCGCCTTCCCGGGCCCGGTGGCGGGCTTCCCCGGCCTCGCGCCCGGCTTGGCCGCGCCCTTTCCCGGCTTGGCCGCGGGCTTCCCCGCCGGCTTCGCGCCCGGCTTCCCGGCGGGCGGGTGCGGGGTCGCGTAGGTGCTCTTCCAGTCCGGGTGGCCGGGCATCGGCGGCGTCTTCGTGTCGTACAGCCAGCTGCGGAAGAAGCCGCCGAGGTCCTGTCCCGAGATGCGGGAGGCCAGCTCGACGAAGTCGGCGGTGCCCGCGACGCCGTCGCGGTGCCGGGTCACCCAGGCGCGCTCCAGCCGGTCGAAGGCGGCGTGCCCGATCTTGGCGCGCAGCGCGTACAGGACGAGCGCACTGCCGTCGTACATCACCGGGCGGAAGATGCCGGTCTTGTTGCCGGGGGACGGGGGCTTCGGCGCTCCGGGCGGGCCGCCTTCGCGCCGCATCCGGTCCGAGACGCTGTAGGCGCGCCGGGTCCGCTCGTCCATGGACTTCTTGGCGTGCTCGTGGGCGTACAGCTCCTCGTACCAGGTGGCGTGCGACTCGTTGAGCCAGGCGTCCGACCAGGTGCGCGGGGAGACGCTGTTGCCGAACCACTGGTGCGCCAGTTCGTGCACCATGATCGCTTCGACGTACCAGCGGGGGTACGGGCCGGTGGCGAACAGCCGCTCCTCGAAGAGCGACAGCGTCTGCGTCTCCAGCTCGAAGCCGGTCTCGGCCTGCGCGAGCAGCACCCCGTAGGACTCGAACGGGTACCGGCCGACCTTCTTCTCCATCCAGGCGAGCTGGCCGGGCGTCTTGGCCAGCCACGTTTCCAGGCGCTTGCGGTCGGCGGCCGGTACGACGTCCCGCAGCGGCAGGCCGTGCGGTCCGGTGCGCCGGACGACCGCGGAGCGCCCGATGGACACCTGGGCCACCTCGGTGGCCATCGGGTGGGCGGAGCGGTAGACCCAGGTGGTGGCCGGGACCGCCCGCGCGGGCGGTACGGCTCGTCCCGCGCGGGCCCCGCCCGCGTCCGGTACGGCCCGTACGGTGCCCGGGTAGCGCGCCACCGGCAGGCCGTTGGCGACGACCGTCAGGCCCTTGGGCGCGGTCACGCGGAAGGTGTAGAGGGCCTTGTCCGACGGGTGGTCGTTGCCCGGGAAGACGCGGTGTGCGGCGTCGACCTGGTTGGCCATGACCAGCCCGTCCTTCGTCCGCAGCCAGCCGTTGTCCCGGCCCTTGCCGCCCTTGCCGGGGCGCGGGTCGCTGGTGTGCCGGACGATGATGCGCAGCGGGGTGCCGGGACGTACGGCCCGGTGGGGCGTGACGATCAGGTCCTCGCCGCGGGTGACGTGGGCCGCGGGCCGGCCGTCGATCTCGACGGAGCGGACGGTGCCGTGCGTGAAGTCGAGGTTGACGCGGTCCAGGCGGGCGGTGGCGCGTGCGGTGATCTTCGTGACGGCTTCCAGCGGCCGGTCGTTGCGGCCGGGGTAGGTCAGGGCGATGTCGTACGCGCGCACGTCGTAGCCGGGATTGCCGAGGTGCGGGTAGAGCCGGTCGCCGACGCCGAGCGGCGTCGCGTCCGGCAGTCCCGCGGCGACCAGGGAGGCGGCGGCGAGCAGGCCGAGCGCGGCCCGGCGGCGGGCGGCTCCGGGCCGGGGACGGGACGGGGCGCCTTCTGGACCCCGGCCGGGGGCCGGGGCGGGCCCGCCGGGGCCGGGGGCGGGGTGGTACGAGGAAAGCGGCATGCCACACCGCTATCAGCGCGGTGCCCCGGCCGGTGGCCGACGCGACAGTACGGCACCCGAACGAGGGCGGGCCGTACGTCCGTCGAGGCCGGTGGGGAACGGGTGTACCGGGCGCGCGGGGGCGGGCGTTCTCGGGAACGCGCCTCCCGCGTGGCTGCGCGCGGGCGGGCTTACTCGGAGCACCTCTCCGGCGTGGGCCGTGCGGAGGCAGGCGGAAACTCCGTCCTGAACCACGTAGCGGCAGGCGCGGATCAGGAACGCGCCGCCATCGTCGACCGGGTGCGGCCCGCCCGCAGCACGTCGAAGACGCCCGGTACCTGCCGCATGGCCCGCATCAGGGACGGCAGCTTGGCCGCGTCCGGCAGGTGGAGCGTGTACGTGTGCCGTACCCGCTGTTCGCGGGGCGGTTCCACGGCGGCGGCCACCACGGCGGCCCCCTCGGCCGCGATGGCCTCCGTGAGGTCGGCGAGCAGGTGCGGCCGGGTGAACGCCTCCGCGAGGAGGGTGACCCGGCAGCCCTGCGCGCGGTTCCCCGCGCCGCGCCAGCGGGCACCGACCGGCTTCCGTCCGGACGCGGCCATCCGGGCCACCACGGGGCACAGCGCCCGGTGGACGGTGACGATGCCGCCCCGTACGGCGAAGCCGGTGACGTTGTCGGGGGGGACGGGGGTGCAGCAGCCCGCGAGCCGTACGGTCGCGCCGGGGAGGTCGGTGGACAGCCCGGCGGTGTCGCTCCCGCCGGAGCGCCCGGACGCCGTGGTGGCCGCGGTCCCGCGGGCCCCGCCGGGGCCGCTGGGCGCGCCCGTCCCCACCGTGCCTTCGCCCGTCCCCGTGTCGGCTCCCGGGTGGGCCGCCAGCCAGCGGGAGATGGCGAGCCGGGCGGCCGGGGTGCGGGTGTGGTCGAGCCAGTCGGGCGAGGGGCCGGCGGCGGAGTCGGGGGCCATGAGCAGGTGCAGGCTGTCGCCGTCGCACAGGACCGTGGAGAGGGTCGCGAGACGGCCGTTGACGCGCGCGCCGATGCAGTGGTGCGCCCCTTCGCCGTACAGCGCGTACGCGGCGTCCACACAGCTCGCGCCGGCGGGCAGGCCGACGGCGGAGGTGCCTGCCGTGCCCGTGCCGGCGGCGCCGACGCCGGTCGGGCCGCCGTCGTCGCCGGGGCCACCGTCCGTGCAGAAGACCGTGATCTCCCGGTCCTGGGCGAGGTCGGCACGGAGCGAGGTCCAGAACGTGTCCGGGTCCGGGGTGGCGCGCTGCCACTCCAGGAGGCGGCACAGCCAGCCGGGCTGGGTCGGGTCCACCCGCTCCCCGTCCTCGGCGGCGCGCGCCCCTTCCGCGCCGCCCGCGGGCGCGCGCTCCGGCGCGGGGTCGGCGCCGTCCGCCGGGGCGTACGGGTTGCCCAGCGCGATCACCCCGGCCTCGGCCACGCGGTGCATGCGGTGCGTACGGATGAGCGTTTCGGCAATGGCGCCGTCCTCGTCCGTGACGGCGGTGTGCAGCGACTGGTACAGGTTGAACTTCGGCGCGGCGATGAAGTCCTTGAACTCCGAGACCACCGGGGTGAAACAGGTGTGCAGCTCGCCGAGGACCGCGTAGCAGTCGGCGTCCTCGGCGACGAGCACCAGCAGACGGCCGAGGTCGGTGCCGGTGACCGTGCCGCGGGCCAGGCGCACCCGGTGCACGGAGACGAAGTGCCGCGGCCGGATGAGGACTTCGGCGGCGATGTCGGCCTCGTCCAGGACGGTGCGGACCCGCTCCGCGACGGCGGCGAGCGGGTCCGGGCGGGCGGCGTGCTCCTGTACGAGGGCACGTGTGGTCGCGTACTCCTCCGGGTGCAGGATCGCGAAGACCAGGTCCTCCAGCTCGGTCTTGAGCGCCTGTACGCCCAGCCGTTCGGCCAGCGGGATCAGTACGTCGCGGGTGACCTTGGCGATCCTGACCTGCTTCTCGGGCCGCATCACCCCGAGGGTGCGCATGTTGTGCAGCCGGTCGGCGAGCTTGATGGACATCACGCGGACGTCGTTCCCGGTGGCGACCAGCATCTTGCGGAACGTCTCGGGCTCGGCGGCGGCGCCATAGTCCACCTTCTCCAGCTTGGTCACGCCGTCGACCAGGTAACAGACCTCCTTGCCGAACTCCCGGCGCACCTGATCGAGCGTCACTTCCGTGTCCTCGACGGTGTCGTGCAGCAGGGAGGCGGTCAAGGTCGTGGTCTCGGCGCCCAGTTCGGCCAGGATCAGGGTCACCGCGAGCGGGTGGGTGATGTACGGTTCGCCGCTCTTGCGCAGCTGGCCGCGGTGCGAGGACTCGGCGAGCGCGTAGGCCCGGCTGAGGGTGTCCAGGTCGGCGTCCGGGTGGTGGGCGCGGTGCACCTTGGCGACGTGCTCCAGGGCGTCCGGCAGGCCGTCGCGGGGGGCCGGTCCGAGCAGCGCGGCCCGGCCGATGCGGCGCAGCCCGCGCAGCTCCAGACGGGGGCGGCCACGCTTGCGGTGCGAGGCATCTCCCAGCCCGGACGGGCCGGCTCCCGGGCCGGACGGACCGGCCTGGACCGGCGCGACGGGGTTACCAGGGTTCGTGGCCTCTGCGCTCATGGGCACCTCCGGCGGCGTCGACCGGCGGTCGGGCGCCCGCAGTCGGTCGCCCCGGGCCGGTGCTTGATGCTACCGAGCCCATCACGCAGCGCTGTCCCGCTCTCGCCCAGCGTGAACCGGATCACCCATTCGAGCGAACTCTCAGTCGAGGGCCGTGACCAGCCACGCAGGGTCCAGCGTGCCCTGCGCGACGATGACCGCGGGGCCGGTCTTCTCGACCGTGCCGTCCGGCAGCTCGGTGATCGTCAGGCTGCCGCCCGGTACGTCGACCGTGTACGTGACGGGGCTGCCGGTGACCGCGGGGTCCGTGCCGTCCCGGCGGGCAGCGGCGACCGCGACGGCGCACGCGCCGGTGCCGCAGGAGCGGGTCTCGCCGGCGCCGCGCTCGTGGACCCGCATCGCGACGTGGCGCGGGCCGCGGTCGGCGACGAACTCGATGTTCACGCCGTCCGGGTAGACGGCGGCTGGGCTGAACGGCGGGACGCCGTACAGGTCTCCGGCGTGGTCGAGGTCCTCGACGAAGGCGACGGCGTGCGGATTGCCCATGCTCACGTTGCGGGCGGGCCAGCTGCGGTCGCCGACCGTGACCGTCACGCCGTCCGGGAGCAGCTCGGCGCGCCCCATGGCGACCGTGACCTCGCCGGTCGCGGCCAGGCGGACCCGCTTCACGCCGGCGCGGGTGGCGATGGCCACCTCCCCTTCGCCGGCCAGGCCCGCGTACTGGAGGTAGCGGGCGAAGACGCGGATGCCGTTGCCGCACATCTCGGCCACGGAGCCGTCGCCGTTGCGGTAGTCCATGAACCACTCGGCCTCGCCGGCCAGGGCGCGGGCCGCGGGGTCGGCGGCGGAGCGCACCACGCGCAGCAGGCCGTCGCCGCCGACACCGGCCCGGCGGTCGCAGATCCGCGCCACCGCGCCGGCGGACAGCTCCAGGACGCCGTCCGGGTCGGGGATGATCACGAAGTCGTTCTCCGTGCCGTGTCCCTTGAGGAAGGCGATGCCGCGGCCGGGGCCGCCCGCGGCGGCCGGCGCGGTGTCCACTGCGGCCCCCGTGGCCGGTGCGGTCCCCTGTGCGATGGTCATGACTGCATCGTACGGCGCGGCACCGACAGTCAGTGCAGCCGGGCGACCCGCCATACGGCCAGCAGGGCCAGCACGGCCACGACGGCGGCGTACGCCAGGACGACACGCCAGTCCGGGCGGCGGCCGGAGCCGCGGGCGGGCAGGCCGGGCCAGGTGTGGCCGACCCGGCGGGCGGCCATCATGCCCCAGCCGGCGGCGCAGCCGAACAGCAGCAGGCCGAGCATGGAGATCACCGCGCCGCCGTCGCCGCCGAACTCGAAGGCGAGCGGGAAGGCGAACATCAGCGAGCCGAGGATGGCGAGTCCCACGATGGGCGCGAGCTGCCAGATGCGCAGCCGGCGCGGCGGGCGCAGTTCCCGGAAGGACGCACCGCCCGCCACGGCCTCCTCGGGGGCGTCCGTGCCGTCCAGTGCCGCCGGGCGCACCGGTTCGCCCAGCGGGTCCGGCCCGCCGGCGGGGTGTTCCAGGGCAGCCCCGTCCGGACCCATGGCCCCGGGTCCGTCCTGGGTCAGCGACTCCGTCGCGTCCCGCTGTCGGTCACTCGGCCCGTCCGGTTGCTGCGGTCTGTTGCGAGGGCCGGCCTCCATCGCCACGCGCCCTCCCCACTGCTGACTGCACGCCTCGATCGAAGGTCGATGATGACACGCTCCCGGGGGCCCGGATGACGGGCGGAGCGTCCCGATGCCAGGACGTGATCAGGCTGTGACCGGCGGCGCGACCAACGCCAGCGCCCGTTCCGGGAGTTCCGCGCGGTCCGCGGCGGCACCGCTGAGCCAGTGGACCCGGGGGTCCCTGCGGAACCACGAGTCCTGACGGCGCGCGAAGCGCTTGGTGGCCCGGACCGTCTCGGCCCGTGCCTCCGCTTCCGTGCACTCCCCCGCGAGCTGCGCGAGCACCTGCTGGTAGCCGAGGGCCCGGGAGGCGGTACGGCCCTCGCGCAGCCCCTCGTCCACCAGCCGCCGCACCTCGTCCACCAGGCCCTCCTCCCACATCCGGTCCACCCGGCGGGCGATGCGCTCGTCCAGTTCCGGGCGGCCGACGTCGACGCCGATCTGCACGGTGTCGTAGACCGCCTCGTGTCCCGGGAGGTTGGCGGTGAAGGGGCGGCCGGTGATCTCGATGACCTCCAGGGCGCGCACGATGCGGCGCCCGTTGCCGGCCAGGATGGCGCGGGCGGCGGCGGGGTCGGCGGCGGCGAGCCGGGCGTGCAGGGCGCCGCTGCCGTGCTCGGCCAGCTCCTCCTCCAGCCGGGCGCGCACCTCGGGGTCGGTGCCGGGGAAGTCGAGGGCGTCGATGGCGCCGCGTACGTACAGGCCGGAGCCGCCCACGAGGACCGGTGTGCGGCCCGCGGCGAGCAGCCGGTCGATCTCGGCGCGGGCCAGGCGCTGGTACTCGGCGACGTTCGCCGCACGGGTGACGTCCCAGATGTCCAGGAGGTGGTGCGGAACCCCCTGGCGCTCGGGCACCGTCAGTTTGGCGGTGCCGATGTCCATGCCGCGGTAGAGCTGCATGGAGTCGGCGTTGACGACCTCGCCACCGAGGTGCCGGGCGAGCGCGACGCCCAAATCGGACTTTCCGGCCGCGGTGGGACCGACGACGGCGATGACCCGGGGTGCGGGAACTGCGGTGTTCACCGGCCCAGTCTCGCAAACCCGCGGCCCGCATCCCGAATGAGCGACGTGACGGCTCGCCTCCGAGTTCGTTGCCTGTTGCGAGGTTCCGGCCGCCGGTTCACGGACCGGAGCCCGCGGGCGGCGCAATGGGACGCTCCGGGCGTCCCGGGATTTCGCCCGCACGAGTACGGTATGGAGCAGAGATATGGGTGTGTTTTCACGGTTTCGCCGCCGTAAGAGCGAGGCGTCGACGGAGGAAGCCGCCGCCGCGACGGTGACGGCGGAGGAAGCCGGGGGCGACGCGTCGGCGGAGCGCTCCGCCGCGGCCGCCGGGCAGGCGGCGCAGGACGGGGCGACGGGCCCGGACGCGCAGCCGTCCGCCGAGGAGGCCGGTGCGGCCGCTGCCGCCGAGGGTGTCGAGATCCCCAAGCAGCAGTCGGCCGAGGAGGCCGCCGACAGCGAGGCCGGGGAAGGCGCCCGCAAGTAGCACGCGGTACGGAAGAAGGTGGCCCATGGGCCTGCTGGACAACCTCAAGGCCAAGCTCGGTCCGCTGAAGGACCGGGCCGGTGATCTCGCGCAGCAGCACGGGGACCGGATCGAGCAGGGCCTCGACAAGGCCGCACGGGCGGTCGACGAGAGGACCCAGGGCAAGTACAGCAGTCAGATCGGGACCGGCGCCGGCAAGGCGAAGGACGCCCTCGGGCGGCTGGCCGGGGAATCCCGCCGGTCCGACGGCAGCGGCGGCCCCGGCCCGCAGGGCCCGGCCGCCTGACGTCCCCGCAGGACTCCGGGCCGGGACGGCCCGCACGGCGCACGACGGCCGCGGAGCGACGCGCTCCGCGGCCGTCGCGTGTCCACGGGGCCCCGGGTCGGCGCGTATCTCTTAGGACGGCAGCGACCGGCACGTACCTCTCTAGGACGGCAGGGGCCGTCACGCTCTTGTCAGGGCAGCTCGGGCGGTGCGGCTCCGGAAGCGCCCATGACCGGCGCCCGCGCCCTCCAGCGCCCCTGGGCGACTCAGGTCGTCCCAGGACGGCTCAGGGCGCGCCCACACGCCGTACAGCGCTCCCACGCGGCTCCCGGCACGCCCGCACGCCCGTTGCGCCTGCATGCCCGTACACCTGACCGCCTGCACGCCCGTGCGCCCCTGCGCCCGACGACGCTCCCGCACCACCACGGCACGTGTCTGACCCCCGTCGCGCGCCCGTACGCCTACGCGCCCTACGACCAGGCCGCCACGAAGTACCCCACGCCGTACGGGGCCTCCTCGCGCAGCAGCTCGCCGCGCAGCCCGGCGCCTTCTGCGGCGCCCGCCAGGACCTGCCAGCAGGCGCGTCCGGACGCCTTCAGCTCGCTCGCCAGCTCCGCGTCCAGTCCGGCCAGCGCCTCGGTGTCCGCGGCCTCCAGAGCGCGCGCCACAACGGCGTCGAAGCCCTCGGCCCGTTCGTCGAAGTAGCCCGGTGCCTTCACCGTCCGGCAGGCGCTGCCGTCCCCCATGACCAGCAGGGCGACCCGCTCCGCCGACGCCGCGATCTCCCGGCCGACCTGCGCGCAGCGGTCGCCGGGCAGCGGCTCGCCGACGCCCAGCCCCTCGACCGGCGCGTCGGCCCAGTCCGTACGGGCCAGCAGCCAGGCGCCGACCGACAGGGACGGCGGCAGCGGCCGTTCCGGGGGCGTCTCGGCGGCTCCCAGAGTGACGTCCAGGGCCACGCCGAAGCCGCGGAAGGAGCCCACCGCGCCCTGTGCGTGCGGCCCGCGGCCCGCCTGTTCGGCCGGGCCGACGACGACCAGCCGGTCCGGCCGCGCCGCCGCGAGCACGCCGACCGCGTCCAGGGCGGCGGCCCGCAGGCCGTCCAGCTCGGGTGCGGCACCGGAGGCGACCTCCGGGACGAGGACCGGCGGACACGGGCAGACGGCGGCGGCGACAAGCATGGCTGGAACCCTAGCAAGGCCGCCGCGGGCGACACGGCAGCTCCGGGACCGGGTGCCGGAGCCGCGCCCGGCCGGGCCGCGCGGTCCGGTGGCGCCCCCGTACGGGCGGGACAGCCACCGCCCCGCCCGCTCCGTCACTCGCAGCCGCAGCCCGCCGCCGGGGCCGGGGACGGTGCCGGGGCGCCGATCGTCGGCAGGCCCAGCATGACACCGGCCGGCTTGGCGGCCGGGGCGGCGTTGCGCTTCTCCCAGGCGTCGCCCGCACGCGTACGGCGGACGGCCCGGGCGGGGCCCTCGGCGAGCAGGTGGTGCGGGGCGGCGTAGGTGATCTCGACGGTCACCATGTCGCCGGGGCGCACCGGCTCCTCGGGGCGGGCGAAGTGCACCAGGCGGTTGTCGGCGGCGCGGCCGGACAGGCGGCGCGTGGCGTCGTCCTTGCGGCCCTCGCCCTCGGCGACCATGACCTCCAGGACGCGGCCGACCTGCTTCTTGTTCTCCTCCCAGGAGATCTCCTCCTGGAGGGCGACCAGCCGCTCGTAGCGCTCCTGGACGACCTCCTTGGGGATCTGGCCGTCCATCTCGGCGGCCGGGGTCCCCGGGCGCTTGGAGTACTGGAAGGTGAACGCCTGCGCGAAGCGGGACTCGCGGACGACGTGCAGGGTCTGCTCGAAGTCCGCCTCGGTCTCGCCGGGGAAGCCGACGATGATGTCCGTGGAGATGGCGGCGTCCGGCATCGCGGCGCGCACCTTCTCGATGATGCCGAGGAAGCGCTCCTGGCGGTACGAGCGGCGCATCGCCTTCAGGACGGTGTCCGAGCCGGACTGGAGCGGCATGTGCAGCTGCGGCATCACGTTCGGCGTCTCGGCCATGGCGGCGATGACGTCGTCGGTGAAGTCGCGCGGGTGCGGCGAGGTGAAGCGGACCCGCTCCAGGCCCTCGATCTTCCCGCAGGCGCGCAGCAGCTTGCTGAACGCCTCGCGGTCGCCGATGTCGGAACCGTAGGCGTTGACGTTCTGGCCGAGCAGGGTGATCTCGGAGACGCCCTCGCCGACCAGCGCCTCGATCTCGGCGAGGATGTCGCCGGGGCGGCGGTCCTTCTCCTTGCCGCGCAGGGCGGGGACGATGCAGAAGGTGCAGGTGTTGTTGCAGCCGACGGAGATGGAGACCCACGCCGCGTAGGCGCTCTCGCGGCGGGTGGGCAGGGTGGAGGGGAACGCCTCCAGCGACTCGGCGATCTCGACCTGGGCCTCCTCCTGGACGCGGGCGCGCTCCAGGAGGACCGGCAGCTTACCGATGTTGTGCGTCCCGAAGACCACGTCGACCCAGGGGGCCTTCTTGACGATGGTGTCGCGGTCCTTCTGGGCCAGGCAGCCGCCGACGGCGATCTGCATGCCCGGCCGCGCGGCCTTCTTGGGCGCGAGCTGGCCGAGGTTGCCGTAGAGCCGGTTGTCGGCGTTCTCCCGCACCGCGCAGGTGTTGAAGACGACGACATCGGCCCCGTCGGCGTCCTTGGGCGCAGGTACGTACCCGGCGTCCTCCAGCAGGCCCGACAGCCGCTCGGAGTCGTGGACGTTCATCTGGCACCCGTAGGTGCGCACCTCGTATGTCTTCGCACTCATCTCAATCGACCAGGGTACGTGTTCCCACCGGCGCCTCGCCCCTCCCGTTCGCGGTGCGGGGCTGGCAGGATCCCGCCCATGGTCTCAGTACTCCCCCGCACCGGCGGCCGCCGGGCGCTGCTCGCGGCGGCCGCCGCACTGGTGGCGCTCGGTCTGCTGCTGTGGTGGCTGCTGCCGCTGGGCGGTCCGCCCGCACCGGCCGGGCAGGTGACGCTGACGACCGGCGTGCGGTCCGGGGTGTACGCGCGCTACGGGGAGCTGCTCAAGCAGGACCTGCGCCGCGACCTGCCGCAGGTCGACGTACGGCTGATGAACAGCGCGGGCTCGCTGGACAACCTGGAGCAACTGACGAGCGGTCACGCACAGTTCGCGATCGCGACCGCGGACGCGGTGGCCGAGCAGCGGCGCCTCGACCCGCGGGCGGAAGCACGGCTGCGGGCCTGCGCGCGGCTGTACGACGACTACATGCAACTGGTGGTCCCGGCCGACTCGACGGTGGACTCGGCCAGGGACCTCGGGAAACTGCGGGTCGGCGTGGGCGCGGACGGCTCCGGCGTACAGCTGATCACCCGGCGGCTGATGGCGGCGGCCGGGCTGGATTTCGACCACGACATCGAGGCGGTGCGGGTCGGCATCGACCGGATGCCGAAGCTGCTGGAGGAGCGGGAGCTGGACGCCTTCTTCTGGTCGGGCGGGCTGCCGACCTCGGCCGTGCAGCAGGTCGCCCGGCGGATGCCGGTACGGCTGGTCCAGCTCGGCGATCTGATCCCGGCGCTGCACCGGCAGGGCGAGCCGTCCCGCCACTACCGGGCGGCCGTGATGCCGGCCGACGCCTATCCGCGCGTGCAGAACGGGCAGGCGATCAGGACGATCGCGGTCGCGAACCTGCTGGTGACCACCGACCGCCAGGACCCGGTGCTGACGGAGGCGATCACCCGGACCGTCATAAGGAGCCGGGACCGGATCGGTACCGAGGTGCACGCCGCGCAGAAGGTGGACCTGCGTACCGCGGTGTTCACCGATCCGCTGCCGCTGCACGAGGGCGCGCGGCGGTATTACGTGTCGGAGAAGCCGTGATCACGCGGGACGCCGTGGTGACGTGAGACACCGTGATCATGGGCCCGGGAAACCGCAGGGGCCCGGCGCGAGGGCGCGCACGGGCCGCCTGCGCTCCGGCGCGTATCAGGCCCTGGGCGCCCGCGGAGTGCGCGGCCCCTTCGGGTTGCGGGCGGGGCGCCGGGCCGGACGGCCGCCGTTCGGGGCGCCGGACGCGCCGGACGCCGGGCCGCCGGAGCCGCCCCGGCGCGGACGCCGCCGTCCGCCGCCCGCGGGCTTCGGCCGTTCCTGCTGTGCGGGCACGGTGATGACCACCGGCTGACCGGACGGGGCCTGCGCGCCGGTGATGCGTATCAGCTCGCCGTCGCCCGGCCGGACCCGCGCCGTACCGGGAGTGATCTTCGCCCGGGACATCAGCCGGCTCATGTCCCGGCGCTGGCCGGGCGTGACCAGGGTCACGACGGTGCCGGACTCGCCGGCCCGCGCGGTCCGGCCGCCGCGGTGCAGGTAGTCCTTGGCCTCGGTCGGCGGATCGACGTTGACCACGAGGTCGAGGCCGTCGATGTGGATGCCGCGGGCGGCGACGTTGGTGGCGATCAGCGCGGTGGCCTGGCCGGTGCGGAACTGCTCCAGGGTGCGGGTGCGCTGCGGCTGGGACTTGCCGCCGTGCAGCGCCGCGGCGCGGACGCCCTGGGACAGCAGGTGCTTGGTGAGCCGGTCGGCGCCGCGCTTGGTGTCCACGAACATGATCACGCGGCCGTCGCGGGCGGCGATCTCGGTCGCGGTGGCCCGCTTGTCGGTGTCCTCCACGTACAGGACGTGGTGCTCCATGGTGGTGACCGTGGCGGCCGACGGGTCCACGGAGTGGGTGACCGGGTCGGTCAGGAACCGGCGGACGAGCTTGTCGACGTTGCGGTCCAGCGTCGCGGAGAACAGCATCCGCTGGCCGTTCGGGTCGACCTTCTCCATCAGGCGGGTGACCTGCGGCAGGAAGCCCATGTCGGTCATCTGGTCGGCCTCGTCCAGGACGGTGATCGCGACCTGGTCGAGTGTGCAGGCGCGCCGGTCCAGGAGGTCGGCGAGCCGGCCGGGGGTGGCGACCAGGATCTCGGCGCCCTTGCGCAGCGCCGCCACCTGGCGGTTGATCGAGGTGCCGCCGACGACCGTGGTCGTGCGCAGACCCACCGCCGTGGCGTACGGGGCGAGCGCCTGGCTGACCTGGGTGGCCAGCTCACGGGTGGGCACGAGGACCAGGGCCAGCGGGCTCCCGCTCGCGGCGCGGCGGCCGGCCGTGCGGCTGAGCATCGCCAGGCCGAAGGCCAGGGTCTTGCCGGAGCCGGTCCGGCCGCGGCCGAGGACGTCCCGGCCCGCGAGGGTGGCGGGCAGCGTCGCGGCCTGGATGGGGAACGGCTCGGTGACGCCCTGCTCGCGCAGCGCGGTGAGGAGGGCCGGTGCCAGCGGCAGCTCGTCGAAGGAGACGGCGGGCGGCTGGGGAGACGTCTGCGCGGGCGTCTTCGGGGCGGCACTCTGTCGCGGTGCGGTCGCTCGGGTCACTGAAAGCCCTTCTGTGGCGGGGAGGGTGCCGTGCGGTCTTCGGGCCGCGGGGTACGGGGCGGACGCCCGCGATGCGGACGTCCGGTGGTGCGTACGGACGCGGACGGGGCCCGCACCGGTCGGTGCGGGCCCCGTCCGCGGACACGTGCGTCAGGCGGTGACGATGTTCTCCGCCTGCGGGCCCTTCGGGCCCTGGGTCACGTCGAAGGTGACCTTCTGGCCTTCCAGGAGCTCACGGAAGCCCTGGGACTGGATGTTCGAGTAGTGGGCGAAGACGTCGGGGCCGCCGCCGTCCTGCTCGATGAAGCCGAAGCCCTTTTCCGCGTTGAACCACTTCACGGTGCCGGTGGCCATGTGTTTCTCCTTCTTGGGGGCAAACGGGAAACCGCACTGCACGGCCTCCCTGTCGCCGAGATGATCGCCACGCACCGGAGTAAGGTCCGGAAAACAAGGAACGCCCGGGGCTTCCAGCCTCCGGGCGCGCACAAAGTTCATGGGTACCACAACTGCAACACCGACAACGGTAGCACACATCCACCGGCAGCGGCGGGCGGTGCGGGACGGGGCCGGGCGGCCGGTGGTCACGGCGCGGTGCGCGGCACCTCCACAGTCACCCGCAGTCCGTGCGGCCGGTGCGGTGCGAAGGAGAGCGTGGCGCCCCCGGCGGCGAGCAGCGCGCGGGTGATCGACAGTCCCAGGCCGGAGCCGGAGACGTTCTGGTGGCGCCCGCTGCGCCAGAAGCGGTCGCCGATCCGGGCCAGTTCGTCCTCGGTGAGGCCGGGGCCGTGGTCGCAGACGGTGATGCGTACACGCTCACCGTCCGGTGCCGCGCCGACGGTGACCCGCTCCCCGGCGGGCGTGAATTTCAGGGCGTTGTCGACCAGCGCGTCCAGGGCGCTGGACAGGGCGACCGGGTCCGCCCAGCCCGTGACGGCGCGCTGCCCCTCGTAGGACAGCAGCACGCCCTTGTCGTCGGCCAGCGGGCGCCAGGAGTCGACGCGTTCGGCGGCGAGCGCGGCGACGTCGGTGAGCTGGAGGTCGGCGGCGGCGTGCTCGGCGAGCGCCAGGTCCAGCAGGTCGTCCAGGACCCGGGCCAGACGCTTGCCCTCCGTACGGACCGAGGCGATCTCCGCGTTCCCCTCGGGGAGTTCCAGGGCGAGCAGCTCGATGCGCAGCAGCAGGGCGGAGAGCGGGTTGCGCAGCTGGTGGGAGGCGTCGGCGACGAAGGCGCGCTGCTGCTCCAGCACGTCTTCGACGTTGTCGGCCATCTCGTTGAACGAACGGGCCAGGCGGCGCAGTTCCGGCGGCCCGGAGGCGGCGGCGACCCGGGACTTCATCCGGCCGGTCGCGATGTCGTGGCTGGCCGCGTCCAGGATGCGCACCGGGCGCAGCACCCAGCCGGTGAGCCGGAAGGCGGCGGCCACCGCGACGAGCATGGCGGCGCACTCCCCCGCGCCGATCAGCAGCCAGCCGTGCAGGATGCGGGAGCGCATCTGCCCGGTGGGCGAGTCGGTGACGACCACGGCCACCACGTCGCCGTCCCGGATGACGGGTGAGGCGACCGGAATCCGGCCACCGTCGTCCCAGGGCCAGATCTGGCGGGGGTCGTGGCTGCGGCGGCCCGCCAGCGCCTCGCTGAAGGCGCGTGCGCCCTCCCCCTCCTCGGGTACGCGCCAGCCGGCGGGGGCCGCCGCCATAGGCGTCCGGTCGCGGAAGAAGACGCCCGCGCGGATGCCGTACAGCTCGTGGTAGCGCTTGAGCTCGGCGCCGAGCGTGGCCTGCCGTTCGTCCTCGTCGGGGGTGTTGCGGCCGGTTCCGGGCCGGGTGGTGACGTACTGCGCCAGGGAGGCGAAACGCGCCGCGTCGTCGATCCGGTCGACGACCACCCGCTGCTGCTCGACCGTGGCGGTGATGCCGGCGAGCGGGAAGCCGAGCGCGAGCAGCACGCCGGCCAGCAGGACGATCAGGAGCGGGAGGAGACGGGTACGCATGAGGGGGCGCCGGGTCCTTCAGGAAGCCGGGCCGGCCGGTGACACGGCGGCGGGCGGTGCCACGAGGCGGTAGCCGACCCCGCGCACCGTCTCGATCAGCGCGGGCATGCCCAGCTTCGCGCGCAGCGAGGCGATGTGCACCTCCAGGGTCCGCCCGGTCCCCTCCCAGCTGGTGCGCCACACCTCGCTGATGATCTGCTCCCGCCGGAAGACCACACCGGGCCGCTGCGCGAGCAGGGCGAGCAGGTCGAACTCCTTGCGGGTCAGGGGTACGGCGGTGCCGCGCACGGCCACCTGGCGGGTGGGCAGTTCGATCGTGACCGCGCCCAGCCGCAGCGCCTCCCGCGGCGCGTCCTCGTCGGCGGGCGGCTCGCTCCCGCCGGCGGGCGGCGCGGAGGCGCGGCGGCGGCTGACGGCGTGGATGCGGGCGAGCAGTTCGCCGGTGTCGTACGGCTTGACCACGTAGTCGTCCGCGCCGAGGTTCAGACCGTGGATCCGCGACCGGACGTCCGCCCGCGCGGTCACCATGATCACCGGGCTGCTGCTGATCCGCCGGATCCGCCCGCAGACCTCGAAGCCGTCCTGGTCGGGCAGGCCGAGGTCGAGCAGGACCACCCCGAAGGGCGCCCGGTCGCCGGGGAGCAGGGCCTGTAGCGCCTCCTCGCCGCTGCGCGCGTGGGTGACGTCGAAGCCGTGCCGGGACAGCACGGCGGACAGGGCGGCCGCGACATGGTCGTCGTCCTCCACGAGCAGCAGCCGCACCGGCCCCCTCCTCACGATGTCCGCCCGGCCGCGCGTCTCCGGACGCGCGGGTGCACAGGTGTACGGCCGTACGCGGGCGCATACGGGTGTCGGGCCGTCCGCGAAGCGGCCAAAAGGCATCTACGGGGATGGACGGCACGCGCGTCAAGGGGGTATTCCCGGAGGGACGGTTCCGTTGTGCAGCCGGTACACCGTGGCGCCGGGACCGCGCGCCCCGTTCACGCCGCGTGTCGCTCCGCGGCCGTATCGTTATGCTCAAATCCCGCTCAGATGTGATGACGCTGGTCGCGGGGCGTCATTAGGGTCCTCCCAACCGAGGAGGACGGAGCTGTACGCCGATGAGCGAAGTACCGGTGACCAAGGGCGACACGAGCCCCGCGCCGGCGGGCGACCCGCTGGTCGTGCTGGACAACGTGAACAAGCACTTCGGCGCGCTGCACGTACTCCAGGACATCGACCTGACCATCCGGCGCGGTGAGGTGGTCGTGGTGATCGGGCCCTCCGGGTCCGGCAAGTCCACCCTGTGCCGCACGATCAACCGGCTGGAGACCGTCGACTCCGGCTCCATAGCGATCGACGGCAAGCCGTTGCCGCAGGAGGGACGCGAGCTGGCCCGGCTCCGCGCCGACGTGGGCATGGTCTTCCAGTCCTTCAACCTCTTCGCGCACAAGACAGTGCTGGAGAACGTGATGCTGGGCCAGACCAAGGTCCGCCGCACGGACAAGAAGGCGGCCGAGGAGAAGGCCCGGGCCCTGCTGGACCGGGTGGGGGTCGGCACCCAGGCGGACAAGTACCCCGCCCAGCTGTCCGGCGGACAGCAGCAGCGGGTGGCCATCGCCCGGGCCCTGGCGATGGACCCCAAGGTCATGCTTTTCGACGAGCCGACCTCCGCCCTCGACCCGGAGATGATCAACGAGGTGCTGGAGGTCATGCAGCAGCTCGCCCGGGACGGCATGACGATGGTCGTGGTCACGCACGAGATGGGCTTCGCCCGCTCGGCGGCCAACCGGGTCGTCTTCATGGCGGACGGCCGCATCGTCGAAGAGGCCGAGCCGAACCAGTTCTTCAACAACCCGCGCAGCGACCGGGCCAAGGACTTTCTTTCGAAGATCCTCCACCACTGACCCCGCGGCCGGTCATCATGATTGCCAACTTCCGCTGAACCGAAGGATGTTCACCATGAGGATTCGTAAGACGGCCGCGGCGGGTGCGGTGGTGCTCGCGCTGGCGGCGACGGCGACCGCATGTGGCGGCGAGTCGGGCACGGCCGGCGACAAGGCGTCCGGCACGGAGGTCTTCAGCGGGACGTATCCGGTCAACGACAAGGCCAACCTGAACTCGCCGGCCTGGAAGAAGGCCAAGCAGGCCGGGAAGATCACCATCGGCGCCAAGGCCGACCAGCCCTTCCTCGGCTTCCAGGACACCACCGGCAAGCGGTCCGGCTTCGACATCGAGATCGCCAAGATGATCGCCGCCGACCTGGGCTTCTCCGAGAAGCAGATCGAGTTCAAGACGATCGACTCCAACGTCCGCGAGACCGCGATCTCCAAGGGCCAGGTCGACTACTACGTCGGCACGTACACGATCAACGAGGAGCGCAAGAAGCAGGTCGACTTCGCGGGCCCCTACTACACCGCGGGCGCGGACCTGCTGATCCGCCGGGACGACAAGTCGATCACCGGGCCGGACTCCCTCAAGGGCAAGAAGGTCTGCTCGATCGTCGGCTCCACCCCGCTCCAGGAGATCAAGAAGCCGAAGTACGGCGCGCAGACCACCGAGCTGGCCAAGTACTCGCTGTGCGTCAAGCAGCTGCTCGACGGCCAGGTGGACGCGGTCACCACGGACGACGCGATCCTCAAGGGGTACGCGGCCGAGCGGTCCTCCAAGCTCAAGGTCGTGGGCCAGAAGTTCACCAAGGAGCCGTACGGCGTCGGCCTGAAGAAGGGCGACAAGGTGCTGCGCGACGCGATCACCGACGCCCTGGAGAAGCACATCAAGAACGGCGACTACAAGAAGGCGTACGAAGGCACCCTCGGCAAGTCCGGGACCAGCTTCGTCGCGCCGGAGACGCCGCTGCCGCGCGACTGATCCGGTCGCACACCCGCTGTCCGCTGCCGCACGCCCCGTACGCCGCCTCGGCGGGCGTACGGGGCGTGGGTGCCTGAGGAACCGCGCGCCGGGCCGTCCGTGCGCACGCGGGCGCGGGCCGTGCCCGCCCCTGTGGCCGCACGCCCGTACGCCGCGTACGGAAGCGTCCGCGCGCCGCGCACGCCCCGCGCCGGGCCGTCCATCCGTCCGCCGCTGACCCTGACCGCCACCGCGGAGAACCCATGAACGTACTCCTCGACTACCTCCCCGAGTTCCGCAAGGGGTTCCTCGGAACCGTGTCGCTGACCGCGGCCAGCGCGGCGCTCGCCCTCCTGCTGGGCCTCCTCATAGCCGGTTTCCGGGTCTCGCCCGTGCCCCCGCTGCGCGCCTTCGGGACGGCCTGGGTGACGCTGCTGCGCAACACCCCGCTCACCCTGCTGTTCCTGGTCGCCTTCTTCGTGGTCCCGCAGATCCTCTTCCCGGGCACCAGCCCGTTCGTGCTCGCCACCCTGGCGCTCGGCTTCTACACGTCCTCGTTCGTCTGCGAGGCCGTGCGCTCCGGCATCAACACGGTGCCGCTCGGCCAGGCGGAGGCGGCGCGCAGCATCGGGATGACCTTCGTCCAGACGCTGCGCCTGATCATCCTGCCGCAGGCCACCCGCACCGTGATCCCGCCGCTGAGCAGCATCCTGATCGCGCTCACCAAGAACTCGGCCATCGCGGGCGCGTTCAGCAACGCCGAGCTGTTCAACGTCTCCAAACTCCTCAACGACCAGGGCCGGCCGATCGGCTGGATCTTCCTCTGGATCGCCCTCGCCTACTTGATCATCACGTTCGCCATCAGCGGCATCTTCCGGCTGCTGGAGCGCCGCCTGGAGGTGGCCCGATGACCAGCGTCCTGTACGACGCGCCGGGGCCCAGGGCCAAGGTCCGCAACCGCGTCTACACCGTCGCGGGCGCCCTCGCCGTCCTCGGTCTGCTCGTCTTCGCCGTGCTGCGGCTGGCCGCCAAGGGCCAGTTCGCGCCGGAGATGTGGAACATCTTCAACAACGCGGGCGTGCGGACCAACCTGCGCAACGGCGTGCTGACCACCCTCCAGGTCTTCGCGGTGGCCGCGGTGCTCTCCCTCGCGCTCGGCGTCCTGCTCGCCGTCGCCCGGCTCTCCGACCACAAGCCGGTGCGCTGGCTGGCGACCGGGTTCATCGAGATCTTCCGGGCCGTACCGCTGCTGATCACGATCTACGCCCTGTGGGTGATCCTGCTCTCCTACAAGGAGGAGCTGGGCCTGACCGGCGACACCCCGCAGTTCTGGGCGCTGGTCGTCGGCCTGACCGTCTACAACGGCGCGGTGCAGGCGGAGGTGCTGCGCGCCGGCATCAACGCGGTGCCCCGGGGCCAGCGCGAGGCGGCGTACGCGCTCGGCATGAGCAAGACCCAGGTCATGACGACGGTGCTGATGCCGCAGGCGATCCGGGCGATGCTGCCGACGATCATCAGCCAGCTGGTGGTGACCCTCAAGGACACCTCGCTCGGCTACGTGATCACCTTCGAGGAGCTGCTGTACACCATCCAGCAGATGGCCAGCACCATCGTCGTCAGCGACGAGAACCCGTACGTCCCGATGATCATCGTCGCCGGCGCGATCTACGTGGCGATGTGCATGGCGCTGTCCGGGCTGGCCAACTGGATCGAGCGGCGCGGCCGGCGGGCCAAGACCGGCATCGTGATGGCCGGGGCGGCCGAGCCGGTCACCGCGTCGGACGCGCTGGAGACCGCCGACGGGGCCCCCGGCGGCCCGGCCGGCACCCGGCGCCCGCCGGACATCCACCCCGGGGGCGGCGCCGGGGCCTGACGGTGTGACACCTTGGGCGGGGGCAGTGCCGCGTGCGCCGCTGCCCCCGTCACTTGACGCGGGCGCCCGCAATGGGTTGCATACGCTGTGTGATCGCGCACCGGGCTCCAACTGCCAGTTCCCGTACGTCCCGTAAGAACCCGCGGACCGGGGGAGCCACGCCGTGGACCCGGTGATCGTCGTCGGGGCCGGCCCGGTCGGTCTCGCGCTCTCCCTCGCCCTCGCCCGCCTCGACGTGCCGTGCGTCGTCCTGGACGAAGCCCCCGGTGCGGCCGATCCGCGGACCGCCCGCACGGTCGTGCTGCGCCCCGACACCACCGCGTTCCTGACCCGGCTGGGCTGCGGCCCGGCCCTGGAGTCGGCGGGCGCCCGCTGGACGGCCTGGCGCGCGGTGCGCCGGCGGCGCCTGCTGGAACGGGTCGAGTTCGGCCCGGAGGTCGCCTCCCCCGTCCACGTACCACAGCACGCGCTGACCCGGGCACTGCGCACCGCACTCGCGGGTGAACCGCTCGTCCAGATCATCGCCGACAGCCGGCTCGACGAGCTGAAGCAGGACGCGCACGGCGTCAGCGCCCATACTCGCGGCCCCAACGGTGCCTGGTGGCGTGCCAGTTACCTGGTCGGCTGCGACGGGCCGCGCTCGACCGTCCGCAAGCTGCTGGAGGTCCGTTTCCCCGGCCGTACGGCGGTCGAGCGGCATGCGGTGGCGGCGCTGCGCGCGGAACTCCCCTGGCCCGGCGAGGCATTGCTGCACCGCGCGCCCGCGCGGCAGGGCGGCGGCGGGTCCGGCGGCGAGGTGACGGCCCGGCCCCTGCCCGGCGGCGTGTGGCGGCTGGACTGGCTGCTGCCGCCCGGCCGGGACCTGGTCACTCCGGACGCCCTGGTGGCCCGGATCCGCGGCTCACTGGCGGTGTGGGCGGCCGAGGCGGCGTCCGGTACGGGGTCGGGGGCGGGGATCGGACCTGGCACGGTGATCGGCTCGGATGCAGGGGCCGGGTTCGCCGCGGGGGGCGGTTCTCAGGTGAGGGCGCCGGGGGGCGCGCGCGGTGCGGCGGAGGCCGGTGACCCGCGTGTTCCGGCCGTACCGCCGTACGAACTCCTCGACACCGGTGTGCACACGGTGCACCACCGGCTGGCACGGCGCTGGCGGCGCGGGCGGGCCTTCCTCGCCGGGGACGCCGCGCACCTGCTCGGCGCGCTCGGCACCCAGGGCCTGGACGAGGGGCTGCGGGACGCCGAGAACCTCGCCTGGAAGCTGGCGCTGGCCTGGCACCAGGGTGCCTCGGAGGCCCTGCTGGACAGCTATCAGGCGGAGCGCCGGGGCGCGGTGACGGCCCGGCTGCGCGCGGCCGACCAGGCGCTGCCGCTGCTGCGTGACGGCGAGCGGGGCGGCCGGTGGCGGACGGTGCTCCCGGGGGCCGCCCGCGGGCACACGGCGATGCTCACCGACGGCCACTTGGGGCGCGGCCCGCTCGGCGCGCCCCCCGCGTACGCCCGCTCCCCCCTGGCGCCGGTCACCGACCCGTCGGGGGCGATGGCGGTGGGGACCCGGGTCGGCGCGCCGGTCGCGGACGTCCCGGTGACGGCCCCGGACGGGTCCCTGGTACCGCTGAGCACCCGGCTGGGCCGGGGCCTGCTGGTGGTGCTGGTCGCACCGGGTACGGGCGTGTGGGAGCGGCGGCACTGGCAGTCGGCGGGCCTGATGCCGCGGCTGACGCAGACCGTGTCGGCGCTGCCGATGCGCGCCGAGGTGCTGGTCGCCGAGGCATATCCGGGCGCGGTGGCGCACACCGTCCTGGTCGTACGGCCGGACGGGCACCTGGTCGCGGCGATGGGCGGCGTACGCCCGGCGGAGCTGTACGCGTGCGCGGACGCGGTGCGGGGCGGGGCACCGGAGGGCGAGACCGCTGCGCCGGGTGGGAGGGGCGGGGCTGGGGGGACGGGTGCTGCCGAGGTCTCCGGTGCGGATGGGCTTCCCGTCTCCGGCGATGCGGAGGGGCACGCCCGGGCGCGGGCCCGTACGGCTGGCGAGGGGCCGTATCCGGGTACGCGATCGGAGTCGTACGGGGATGCCCGGCCGGAACCATACGGGGATGCCCGGCCGGAACCATACGGGGATGCCCGGCCGGAACCGTACGGAGATGCGGAACCACGTGCGGGAACGCACGCGGAGGCCCGCCAGGGAACCCACGCGGGCGCCCGTCCGGAAGCGCGCCCGGAGGGCCGTCCGGCCGGCGGGCCGCTGTCCGTCGAAGGCACGTTCCCGCAGGCCGGCGCGGACGTGTCGCGGGGCGTGTCCGAGGCGGAGGTCCGGTCGGCCGGCGGTTGACCCTGCGGGAAACCCCGTGCTTCACTCCGGAACGTGACGGAGAGCGGTTCGCGATTCTGGCGGAGGGTCCATCTGGACCTGGTCCGCTACGCGGGCTGCGTGTGTCGTCCGTCCTGCTGATCCGCCATTCCACCCCGCGCGCCGCCGCGTTCCGCGCTGCCCGCGCGCGCCTCCTCGCGATCACTCAGGACGGTTCCCGTGCCCGATGTACGTATCCCTGCGCGCCCGCGCCCTGCCGCCGCCGACGGCGGCCCCGGCGCCGCCGAACTCCTCGGCTTCGTCCGCCGCACCGCCGCCGACGCCCCGCTCATCGCCTCCCTCCCCCTCGACCCCGAAGGCCGCACCTGGATCCGCCTGGACGGACCGGGCGGCAGCGAGGCGTGGCTGATCGGCTGGCCGCCCGGTACGGGCACCGGCTGGCACGACCACGGCGGCTCGCACGGCGCGTTCGCCACCGCCGCGGGCGAGCTGACCGAGCAGTCGCTCGCCGCCCAACTGCCCACCGAGGGCTGGAAGACGCTGGAACTGGCGGACGGCGTGGACCGTCAGCGGACGCTGGCCGGCGGCCGTGGCCGTGCCTTCGGCCCGCACCACGTCCACCAGGTGCTCAACCTCTCCCCGGACGCCCACGCCGTCTCGGTGCACGCCTACTACCCGCCCCTGCCGCTGATGCGGCGCTACAGCCGCACCGGCCCGGTCCTGCGCCTCGAAGAGGTCGAGCGCCCCGAGGACTGGCGATGAGCGCCGTCGACGCGCTCCTGGAGGCGGCACGTGCCGGGCTCGACCGGGTGACGCCGCACCAGGCCGCGGCGGTCCAGCGGGACGGCGGGCTCCTGGTGGACATCCGCTACGCGGCGCTGCGCGAACGCGACGGCACCATTCCGGGCGCGCTGATCGTCGAACGCAACGAACTGGAGTGGCGGCTGGACCCCACGGGCGCCCACCGCGCCCCGGAAGCCACCGGCCACGGCCTGCCGGTCGTGGTCGTCTGCAACGAGGGTTACGCGTCGAGCCTCGCGGCCGTGTCCCTGCGGCAGCTGGGCCTGTACCGGGCGACCGACCTGGTGGGCGGCTTCCAGGCCTGGCGAGCGGCCGGACTGCCGGTGCGGGGGTGAGATCGGGCGGGTCCGCCCGGGAGTGGGCGGGCCCGCCGGATCGGCTTCGGGCCTGGCTGTTCGGCTTCGGATCTGCCGGGCTGGTGTCGGGCCTGTCCGCTCGGCCTCGGCTCTGCCGGCTCGGCTCCGGACCTGCCGACTTCGGACCTGCCCGTCCGGCGCTGTGCCGGCCGGCTCAGCTCCGTACGCGTACGGCGTCGAACTGCCGGACGATCAACGGCAGTGCCGCGCGCACCGTCGCATTGTGGTCGAGGTCACCCACGTCCGTGAGCCGGTGCACGGCCCCGTTGGCGCTCAACTGGCGCTGGCAGTGCCGGGCGTTCTCGAAGGCGATGTCCTTGTCCCCCCTGGCGTGGTACAGGTGCACCGGCACATCCGGACGCCAGTCGCAGGTGGTGTCCAGCGCCTTCAGCCGCTGCCGCAGCTTTCCCGTGGGGTTGCGGATCTTGTCGAGGAATTCCGCGGTGAACAGTTCCTTCGAGGTCGCCGGCAGGGCGGCGGCTATTTCCGACGCCTTGTGGTCGCCGTCGAAGAGCGTTTCCACCGTCTTGTCGTACGGGGCGCGGAACGCCTGCCCCGGCGTGTCGTACAGGCCGTACAACCGGTTCCACGCGATCACGAAGTACGCCAGGTAGAGCGACGACCGGACCACTTTGTCGTCCGCCGCGGCGGCCTCGAAGCCGCTCAGGTCGAAGGGCCCGGCGACCGGGGCGAGCGCGCCCAGGCGGAAATACGGGTCGGCGCCCCGCTGCAGCGCCCGGCCGACCATCATCGTGGCGGGCCCGCCCTGGGAGAAACCGCTGACCAGAACATGTCTGGCGAAGGTACGGCGGTCCTGCCGGACGAACGCGCGGGCCGCGCGCAGCGCGTCGACCGAGGCGGTGACGGTCGCCTGCGGGTGTCCGTACGGATGGGTGCCGGGGCCCACGCCCAGGCCGAGGTAGTCCGGCGCGGACACGGCCCGGCCGGTCGAGGCGAAGAGCAGGGCCGCGGCCCGGTCGGTGGCCGCCTCGTTCACCGAGGCAGCGTCGCCCCGGTACACGGTGGTGCCGTGCAGCCAGGAGACGGCCTGGAGGTCACGCTTGCCGTTCTTGGGCAGGGCGACCAGCTCGCTGGCCGTGGTGGGGCCGCCGTCGACGCCACGGGTGCGGTAGACGATGCGGTGGGCCCGTACGCCGTAACGGACCTGGGCCGCGTCGATGCCGGCCTTCTCCAGACGGGCCGCGACCTCCTTCGCGTCCAGGTCGGCCACGAGGGTGGCGGAAACGACGGAACCAGGGCCCGGACGCTGCTCGGCCACGGCCGAGGAAGAAGGCGAGGCGCCGGTCCGGCCGTCGGCCCCGGCCGCCACTGCTGTCGCCGGGGCCGTTGCCGCAGCCAGTACGACCGCCGCACACCCCAACGCGAGTGCGGCCCCCGGTCCGGTGGCCCGTCCACGGAATCGTTGAAAGATCATGCTCCGCACTCTGCCGTGCGCAACGGGACCGGCACATTGCAGCCAACCCCCCGGTTCCCGGGGGGATTTCCCCAAACCCTCCACTGCCACCCCGGCCCCTCGTCCCACTCCCCCCCCCGCCCCCTCGCCCCGGCTCACCGCAGACTCATCCCTGGCTCACCCCAGACTCATCCCCGGCTCTCAGCTCCAACGCAGCCCTGACTCACGCCCGATGCGCCCCTGCCTTACGCCCGGCTCACGGTGCACGAAAGACCGCGGGCAGGCGCCCGCGCTCCCCGGGCAGGCGTCCGCGGCTCCCAGGCATGCCTTGCCATAGCCCGCCTGGCGGCGAGCCCACCCCACCCCGCATCCGCGCTACGGACATCCGCCCCCGGCCGCACCGAGGCCGGACACCACGCCCCGCAGGCAGCTCCGCCACCGCCGAGACCGACCTGCCCCTGGACCGCCGGACAGCCTCAGCCCAGCGCCCCCGCGCCCACGCAGCCGCCACCAACCACCTCGGCGCCTTACTGAGCGCACTTCATCTCACCCCGGCGCGGGTGACCTGTGCCTCCGCCCGGCGGCGTGCCCGGGCGACACGCTCGTACGGTGGCCACGCGGCGCGCACGTGCGACCGCAACCACACGGACCGCCCCTACCGTTCCGCCGTACCCAGCTCACCCGTACCGATCATCCGCGCCCATACTCATCCGCACGGCTCGCGGCCCCGCACTACCGGCCCCGAACCCCGGGCACCACTCAGTGGCCTCCCCATCCCTGCTCGCCCAACTCTCCCCACTGTTCTCCTGCCTCCGGACCCCTACGCCTCCGGCAGGTGGTACCCCATCAGTTCCGGGTCCTCGCCCTCCTCCTCCAGCGCCTGCCGGACCACGCGCAGGGCCAGCCCTTCGGCGTACCCCTTGCGGGCCAGCATCCCCGCGAGACGCCGTATCCGCTTCTCCCGGTCCAGGCCGCGGGTCGTCCGCAGCTTGCGGTCGACCAGTTCCCGGGCCGTGCGTTCCTCCTGCTCGGAGTCCAGCTGTCCGAGGGCCTCGTCCACCGTCACCGCGTCCACGCCCTTGGTACGCAGTTCGCGGGCGAGCGCGCGGCGGGCCAGCCCCCGGCCGTGGTGCCGGGACTCCACCCAGGCGTCGGCGAACTTCGCGTCGTCGATCAGCCCCACCTCCTCGAAGCGGGACAGCACCTCCTGCGCGGCGTCGTCGGGGATGCCCCGCTTGCGCAGGGCGTCCCCGAGCTGCTTGCGCGTTCGCGCGGACCCGGTGAGCAGGCGCAGGCAGATGGCCCGCGCCTGCTCCTCGGGCGTACGCGGCGGCCCCGCCTCGGCCCTCGACGAGGAGGGACCACCGCCGTCCTTGTGTTTCCCACGGTTCTCGGCGCCGCCCTCGGCGCCGCCGCTGCCGCCCCGGCCGGCGCCGTCACGTCCCCCGCCGTGACCGACGCCGTCACCGGGGCCGTAGCCGTGGTCGCCGGGCCATTCCGTTCGCCGCGTCACGATGGACTAGCTCTTGGCCGCGGCGGCCTTGGAGCCCTTGGCCCCCTTGGTGGCCGGTGCCGGTACGGACTTCGCCGGGGCCTCCGCGCCGGCCGCCGCATCCGCCGCGTCCGCGCCGGGCTCCGCCGCCGGCTCCTCCGGCCGCACGCCGATGCCCAGCTTCTCCTTGATCTTCTTCTCCACCTCGTTGGCGAGGTCGGGATTGTCCTTGAGGAAGTTGCGGGCGTTCTCCTTGCCCTGGCCGAGCTGGTCGCCCTCGTAGGTGTACCAAGCGCCGGACTTGCGGATGAAGCCGTGCTCGACGCCCATGTCGATCAGGCCGCCCTCGCGGCTGATGCCCTGGCCGTACAGGATGTCGAACTCGGCCTGCTTGAAGGGCGGGGCGACCTTGTTCTTGACCACCTTGCAGCGGGTGCGGTTGCCGACCGCTTCGGTGCCGTCCTTGAGGGTCTCGATACGGCGGATGTCGATGCGCACCGAGGCGTAGAACTTCAGGGCGCGGCCACCGGTCGTGGTCTCCGGCGAGCCGAACATCACGCCGATCTTCTCGCGGAGCTGGTTGATGAAGATCGCGGTGGTCTTGGACTGGTTGAGCGCACTGGTGATCTTCCGCAGCGCCTGGCTCATCAGACGGGCCTGGAGACCCACGTGGGAGTCGCCCATCTCACCTTCGATCTCGGCCCGGGGCACCAGCGCGGCGACCGAGTCGATCACGATGAGGTCGAGCGCGCCGGAGCGGACCAGCATGTCCGTGATCTCCAGGGCCTGCTCGCCGTTGTCCGGCTGGGACAGGATCAGCGCGTCCGTGTCCACGCCCAGCTTCTTGGCGTACTCGGGGTCGAGCGCGTGCTCGGCGTCGATGAAGGCGACGGAGCCGCCGGCCTTCTGCGCGTTCGCCACCGCGTGCAGGGTCAGGGTCGTCTTGCCGGAGGACTCCGGGCCGTAGACCTCCACCACACGGCCGCGCGGGATGCCGCCGACGCCGAGCGCGACATCGAGTGCGGTCGACCCGGTGGGGATGACCTCGATGGGCTCGTTCGGGCGTTCGCCCATCCGCATCACGGCGCCCTTGCCGAATTGCCGTTCAATCTGTGCGAGCGCGGCGTCCAGCGCCTTCTCGCGGTCAGTGCCTGCCATGGCTTCCACCCGGTTTGCTTGAGTCGATCGCTTCACGTCCATGACGCTAACGCCTGCCACTGACAATGCGCCCGGACCCGGCTCCGGCCTGTGGATAACTCCCGGGAACTCGGGCGGAAACACGGGTCGGACGTCTCATAAGAATAGATGTTCGATTTCAGTGTCAAGCGCACCACGCACCGCCTCGTCCTTCGGTCATGCCCCACGAGGACAAGGGGCCCGGCCCGCAGGAGGCCGAGTGGCAGGCACCGGCGGCCGATGATCAGCGCCCGGGCCCCACCTTCGACATGGCGCGCTCCCTCACTCGCCCTTGCCGCCCGTGCCCCGCTCGCCCCCGTCCGCACCGTCCCCGTCCGGCCGCCGCTCGCCCCTGTCACCGTCGCCGCTTCCGTCACGACCGGTGCCCTCGTCCCGGCCGTCACCCTCCCGGCCGTCACCGCGTCCGCGCCCCTCCAGCGGCGCGGCCGGCGGGTCGGCGTGCAGGGTCCGGCGCAGCCGGCGCAGGGCCGAGGAGGCGCGCCGGCGCCGGCCGCCGCCCTGTACCCGGGCGTCGTCCGTGACCTCGTAGCGCTTCACGTACGCCCCCAGGAACGCCTGCAGCGTCGCGGTCGCCGGGATGGCGATCAGCGCGCCGACCGCGCCCATCAGGGCCGTACCGGCGATCACCGAACCGAAGGCGACGGCCGGGTGGATGTCCACGGTCTTCGCCGTGATCCGCGGCTGGAGCAGGTAGTTCTCGAACTGCTGGTAGATCACGACGAACCCGAAGACCCACAGCGCGTACCAGGGGTTGACGGTGAAGGCGAGCAGGATCGGCAGCGCACCCGCGAGGTACGTACCGATGGTCGGGATGAACTGGGAGACCAGCCCCACCCACATGCCGAGCGCGGGGGCGTACGGGACGCCCAGGATCTCCAGCAGGACGTAGTGCGCGATGCCCGAGATGAGCGCCATCAGGCCGCGCGAGTAGAGGTAACCGCCGGTCTTGGCGACCGCGATCTCCCAGGCGCGCAGCACCTCGGCCTGCCGGGACGGCGGCAGGACCGAGCACAGGGCGCGGCGCAGCCGGGGGCCGTCGGCGGCGAAGTAGAAGGAGAACAGCGCCACCGTCAGCAGGTTGAACAGGCTGCCCAGGACGGTCGCGGAGACCGCGAGCACGTTGTTGGCGCTGTCCTGGACGTACCTCTGCAGCCAGTCGGACTTGAGCAGGTTGTTCTGCACCTCGACCCGTGAGAGGTGGCTGTGGAAGGTGGCGTTGATCCAGCTGATCACCGAGTCCAGGTACTGCGGGAATTCCTGGACCATGGTGGCGATCTGGCCCGCGAGCATCGAGCCGAGCAGCGCGAAGAAACCCGCGGTCCCGACGAGTATGCCGAGGAAGACCAGGCCGGTCGCGGCCCCGCGCCGCATGCCGCGGGCCGCCATCCAGTCCACGGCCGGCTCGACGGCCAGCGCGAGGAAGAAGGCGATCAGCACGTTCAGCAGCAGCGAGATGAGCTGGTGGAACGCCCAGTTGGCAAGCTGGAAACAGGCCACGAGGGCGAGCGCCAGCACCATGGCGCGGGGCAGCCAGCGCGGCATCCGCGCGGCCGGGCCGTCGGGGCGTGGGGCATCGTGGCTGGTGGGTTTCTCGGTCGCTGGCACGGCCCAAGTGTCGCGCACGGGTCCGACACCTCCCGCCCTGCCCCGCGCGCCATGGCCGGCCACCACCGCCGATACCTCCGTGCGGGCCTGTCCCGGCCCCGCCCGCGTCAGCGCTTGTCGTACGGGACGTCCACCGTCGCGCAGACCACCCGCCAGACGTCCTTCGCCTCCCACCCGGCGGCCAGCGCCTCATGGACGGTCCGCCCGCCGAGCCCGGACATCACATGATCACGCGCGAAGGAGTCGGCGTAGGACTCACCGAAGTGCTCCGCCATCCGCTGCCAGAAGACCGTCAACCGCATGAACCCAGTATCCCGCCCCTGAGAGTGCAGCCGTGGCCGCGTCGGTGTCGGGGGACGGGTTGGGCCCTACCGTCGGGGGATGGCGGAAAACGGAGCATCACAGCCGACCTTGCTGGCGCGTGCCGAGCGCTTCATCTGGCTCACTGCCCGGGTGCTCGAACAGCGCCGTTTCGCCCATCATTTCCTGGGCGGGAGCGCGGACGGTGTCGAGGCCGCGCTCGCCGCGTACGCGAACCCGGACGGTGGTTACGGACACGCCCTGGAGCCCGATCTGCGCGGCCCGGTCAGTCAGCCGCTGCACACCGCGCACGCCCTGCACGTCCTCGATCTGATCGGGCGCTGTGGCGGACAGCGGGCCGAGCGGATCTGCCGCTATCTGACCGAGGTGTCCACTCCTCAGGGCGCGCTGCCCGCGCTGCATCCCTCCTTGCGCGGTTATCCGGCCGCGCCCTGGTTGCCGGTGCTCGACGATCCGCCCGGCGATCTCCTGGCCACCGGGCCCGTCGTGGGCCTGCTGCACCGCAACGAGGTGTGGCACGCCTGGCTGTTCCGGGCCACGGACTTCTGCTGGCAGGCGGTGGAGTCCCTGGAGCGGACCCATCCGTACGAGGTCGAGGCGGCGCTCGCGTTCCTGGAGGGCGCGCCGGACCGGCCGCGCGCCGAGGCCGCCGCGCAACGTCTGGGGGTCCTGGTACGCGAACAGCGGCTCGTCCTCCTGGAACCGGATCAGGCGGCCCGTACACCGGTGCCGGAGGGTTACGCGCCCGGTGAGCACCACTTCGCGTACGACTACGCGGCCACGCCCGGCTCGCTCGCCCGCCGCTGGTTCACGGACGCCGAGACGGACCGGGCGCTGGACCACCTCGCCGCCCTCCAGCAGGAGGACGGCGGCTGGCCCGTTAACTGGCGCGTGTGGGCGCCGGGCACCGCGCTGGAGGGCCGCCCGATGGTGACGGTCAAGGCGCTGCTGACCCTGCGCGCCTACGGACGCCTCACCGTGCCATAGCGGCCGGGCAGGTGCCGGACGCATCCGGCGGCGGCGAGGGGCGGGCGCGTAAAGGGCGGGCCTCGGGCCCCGTCGCCCAGCTCACCCGTTCACCCGCCCAGCGCCCGTACGCCTGCCGTCACCGCCACCGCGACCGCCACGACCAGCAGGAACGGCGCGCGCAGCAGCAGGGCGACCACCGCCGCGCCGACGCCCGCGACCTTCGCGTCGAGGAGCAGATGCGGTCCGTCGCCGAAGGTCTGCTGTGCGGTGAGCGCCGCGAGCAGGGCCACCGGCAGCAGGGCGGCGAGGCGCTTGACGCGCGGCCGTTCCAGGGCGCCGGCGGGCACCAGGAGGCCGAGGTACTTCACCAGGTAACAGCCGACGGCGGTGACGCCGATCGCGATCCAGACGTTCATCGTGCGTCCGCCTCTCGGGTGCTCTTCTCCGTGGTGCCGGACGCGTCGCCGGTACGTGTACGGGGTCGGCGGCCCTCCGCCCAGAGGACGGCCGGTGCGGCCAGCGCCGCGACGAGCACCGGGACGCCCGCCGGCAGCAGCGGCAGCGTGACCAGGAGGAGCGCGGCCCCGAGCCCCGCCGCGGCCCGTTCCACCGTCGTCCTGAGCATGGGCCCGAGCAGCGCCACGAAGACCGCCGGACCGGCCGCGTCCAGGCCCCAGGCGTCCGTGTCGCCGAGGGCTTCGGCGCCCGCGGCACCGGCGAGGGTGGTGAGGTTCCACAGGGCGTACAGGCTGAGTCCGGTGACCGTGAAGCCGAGGCGTGCGCTGCGCCGGTCGGGCTGGGCCAGGGCGACGGCCGAGGTCTCGTCGATGACCCAGTGGGCGGCGAGCGGCCGGACCGCCGCCCGGTATCCGAGGAGGCCGGACAGGCGCAGTCCGTAGAACGCGTTACGGGTGCCCAGGAAGAACGCCCCGGCCGCCGCGGTGAACGGGTTGCCGCCCGCGGCCAGCGCGCCGACCAGCGCGAACTGCGAGGCGCCGGTGAAGACGAACAGGCTCAACGCGCACGCCTGGAGCACCGTGAGCCCCGCGCCGGAGGCGGTGACCCCGAAGGCGAAGCCGGAGAGCCCGACGGCGACACCGACGCCGAGCGCGTCCCGGACGACGGCGGAGCGGGGCTTGGTTCCGGCGCGCACCGGCGCCGGGCCCGGTATGCGTTCCGCGTGTCCGGACGGCTCCGCCTGCGGTGCCCGCCGTACTCGATCCGGTTGTTCCGGCTGCCTTGGCCGTTCCGCCCGTTCTGGCTGTCCCGCCCGTTCTGGCCGTTCTGGCTGTTCTGGCCGTTCTGGCTGTTCCGGGGGCGCGCCCCGGTCCGGTTGCTGAGGCTTTCCCGCTTGCCGGGGCTGGTCCCACTGCCGGGCCCGGTCCGGCTGTCCTGTTTGCTGTGCCACGTTCCGGACCTTAGGAAGGCCCCTCCCCGGCGGTCTTGTACGTTCTTGCGCCGCCCGCCCGCTCGCGCCGGTACGCGCCGGGCGGTACGCCCACGATGCGGGTGAAGTGCCGGTTCAGATGCGGCTGGTCGGTGAAGCCGACGGCTACGGCGGCCTCCGCGGGCGCCGTACCGGCCTCCAGGAGCTGGCGCGCGCGGCGTATGCGGGCGTCGGTGAGCCAGGCGTGGGGCGGCATCCCGTACGCGTTCTTGAAGGCCCGCAGCAGGGCGAACGGACCGGTGCCCAGTTCCCGTGCCAGCTGTTCCAGGGACGGTGGCGACGTGAGCCGCGCCTCCAGGAGCGCCCTGGCGCGTTCGGCGGTGCGCGCCCCGGCCGCGGCGGCCGTACGGGCCGGCAACGGGCCGCCGTGACGCCGCAGCAGCCGGGCGATCGCGATGCGCAGCAGGCTGTCGGCGGCCAGCGCGTTGCCCTGCTCGGCGGCGCGGTGCACGCCGTTGACGAGGCGTACGGCCTCCAGGTCGGCCACCACCGTCTCGGTGAACCCGGCGGTGCCGGTGAGGCCGGTCGTCTCGGCGGCGACACCGGCGACGAGCTGCACGGAGGGGTAGAGCGTCGAGTACGCCCAGCCTTCCGGTGCGCCGGCCTGCGCGGTGTGCGGCACCTCCGGATTGATCATGATGATGCCGCCCTCCCCGGCGTCCTGGACGCCGGCCGGCAGCCCGACCCGCTCGACACCGCCGGTGACGGCTCCCAGGACGTAGCCCTCGTGGGAGTGGCGGGGGAAGGCATGCCGGACGTAGCGGGCCCGCAGCAGGTCCAGGCCGGGAAGTTCGGCGTGCTGCCAGTGCCGGGCCCACTCGCCGCCCTTCCGGGCGGCGGATGCCGCGGCCGGGCGCCCGTCGCCACGGACTTCCGCGCCCGGCGCCGCCGCGTCCTCCGGGCCGCCCGTGTCCCCCGTCCGGCTGCCGATCATGGCGTCATTGTGCTCCGGTGCGGCCCGCCGCGGTCCGCGGGTCCGGGTCGTGGACGGTGCAGGCGCCGGTATCACCGCAGGTGAGCGGCGGGGCACCGCCGATTGTCAGTGGTCCGTTGCACGATGGGGGACATGGCCAAGGCAGCGCTCGACTCGTTCTCCCCCGCGACCCGCGACTGGTTCACGGGGGCGTTCCGCGCGCCCACCGCCGCGCAGGAGGGTGCCTGGCGGGCCATCGGCGAGGGCTCGGACGTCCTGGTCGTCGCGCCGACCGGCTCCGGCAAGACCCTGGCGGCCTTCCTCGCCTCGCTCGACCGGCTCGCGAGCGTGCCGGCGCCCGCCGAGCCGAAGAAGCGCTGCCGGGTGCTGTACGTGTCACCGCTGAAGGCCCTCGCGGTCGACGTCGAACGCAATCTGCGCAGCCCGCTGACCGGCATCCGCCAGGAATCCGTCCGCCTGGGGCTGCCGGAGCCGGACATCCGGGTGGGCATCCGCTCCGGCGACACCCCGGCCGCCGAGCGCCGCGCGATCGCCACCCGGCCGCCGGACATCCTCATCACCACCCCCGAGTCGCTCTTCCTCATGCTCACCTCCTCGGCCCGGGAGGCGCTGGAGGGCGTCGAGACGGTGATCGTGGACGAGGTGCACGCCGTCGCCGGTACGAAGCGCGGCGCCCACCTCGCGCTCTCCCTGGAGCGGCTCGACCACCTGCTGGAGCGCCCGGCCCGCCGGATCGGCCTGTCGGCGACCGTGCGCCCGGTGGAGGAGGTCGCCCGGTATCTGTCGCCGCAGCGCCGGGTGGAGATCGTCCAGCCGCCGTCCGGCAAGGAGTTCGACCTGTCGGTCGTCGTCCCCGTCGAGGACCTGGGCGAACTGGGCGGCTCGCCCGTCCAGGAGGGCGACACCGGCGAGAAGCCCTCCATCTGGCCGCATGTCGAGGAGAAGATCGCCGACCTGGTCCAGGCGCACCGCTCGACGATCGTCTTCGCCAACTCCCGCCGCCTCGCCGAACGCCTGTGCAACCGGCTGAACGAGATCGCGTACGAGCGCGCCACCGGTGAGGCGCTCCCCGAGGACCACTCCCCCGCGGAGCTGATGGCCGAGGCCGGCGCTGCCAAGGGGGCGCCCGCGCTGCTGGCCCGCGCCCACCACGGTTCGGTGTCCAAGGAGCAGCGCGCCCAGGTGGAGGAGGACCTCAAGGCGGGCCGGCTGCCGGCCGTGGTCGCCACGTCCAGCTTGGAACTGGGCATCGACATGGGCGCGGTCGACCTCGTCGTCCAGGTCGAGTCCCCGCCGTCGGTCGCCTCCGGCCTCCAGCGGGTCGGCCGCGCGGGCCACCAGGTCGGCGCGGTGTCCCGGGGCGTGGTCTTCCCCAAGTACCGCGGCGACCTCGTGCAGGCCGCGGTCGTCACGGAGCGGATGCGGACGGGCTCCATCGAGTCGCTGCGCATCCCGGCCAACCCGCTGGACGTGCTGGCCCAGCAGCTGGTCGCGATGGTCGCGATGGACACCTGGGACGTGACGGAGCTGCTGGCCCTGGTCCGCCGCGCCGCCTCCTTCGCGGCCCTGCCCGAGTCGGCGTTCAACAGCGTCCTGGACATGCTCGCGGGCCGCTACCCCTCCGACGCCTTCGCCGAGCTGCGTCCCCGGGTCGTCTGGGACCGCGTGGCCCAGACGGTCACCGGCCGCCCCGGCGCGCAGCGGCTGGCCGTCACCTCCGGCGGCACGATCCCCGACCGCGGGCTCTTCGGGGTCTTCCTGGCCGGTGCCGATCCGAAGAAGGGTGGCGGCCGGGTCGGAGAACTCGACGAGGAGATGGTCTACGAATCCCGCGTCGGCGACGTCTTCACGCTCGGTACGACGTCCTGGCGCATCGAGGACATCACCCGCGACCGGGTGCTGGTCTCGCCGGCACCCGGAGTGCCGGGCAGGCTCCCCTTCTGGAAGGGCGATCAGCTCGGCCGCCCCTTGGAGCTGGGGCGCGCGCTGGGCGCGTTCCTCCGCGAGATCGGATCGCTCGCCCCGGAGGCCGCCCGCGAGCGGCTCTCCGCCGCCGGCCTCGACGACTGGGCGACGGGCAACGTGCTCGCGTACCTCGCCGAGCAGAAGCAGAGCTGCGGCCACGTACCGGACGACCGCACGATCGTCGTCGAACGTTTCCGCGATGAGCTGGGCGACTGGCGGGTGGTGGTGCACTCCCCGTTCGGCGCCCAGGTGCACGCCCCTTGGGCGCTGGCCCTCGGCGCCCGCCTCGCCGAGCGCTACGGCATGGACGCGCAGGTCATGCACGCCGACGACGGCATCGTGCTGCGCCTGCCGGACGCCGACCTGATGGGCCTGGACCTGCTCGACAGCGACACCGGCGCCTTCGACCCGGCGGCCCGCGGCATGGAGTACGACCCCGAGCAGTCCCCCGTGGGCGCCGCCGACGTCGTCTTCGACCAGGGCGAGGTCGACCAGGTGGTCACCGACCAGGTGGGCGGCTCGGCCCTGTTCGCCTCCCGGTTCCGCGAGTGCGCGGCCCGCGCCCTGCTGCTGCCCCGCCGCACCCCCGGCAAGCGCACGCCCCTGTGGCAGCAGCGCCAGCGCGCCTCCCAGCTCCTCCAGGTGGCGGGCGAGTTCGGATCGTTCCCGATCGTGCTGGAGGCCGTCCGCGAATGCCTCCAGGACGTCTTCGACGTGCCGGGCCTGACGGAGCTGATGGGCGACATCGAGGCCCGCCGGGTCCGCCTCGTCGAGGTCACCACCCCCGAGCCGTCCCCCTTCGCCCGCTCTCTGCTGTTCGGTTACGTGGCCCAGTTCCTGTACGAGGGCGACTCCCCCCTCGCCGAGCGCCGGGCCGCCGCCCTCTCCCTTGACTCCCGGCTGCTGGCCGAACTGCTCGGCCAGGCCGAACTGCGCGAGCTGCTCGACGCCGACGTCCTGGCCGAGTTGGAGAGCGAGCTGCAGTGGCGCACCGAGGACCGCCGGGTCAAGGACGCCGAGGGCGTCGCCGACGTACTGCGCCTGCTCGGTCCGCTCACCGACGCCGAGCTGGCCGAGCGCGGCGCCGACCCCGCATGGGTGCGGGAACTGGCGGCGGCCCGCCGCGCCATCACGGTCCGGATCGCCGGTCAGGACCACTGGGCCGCGATCGAGGACGCGGGCCGGCTGCGCGACGCGCTGGGCACGGCCCTGCCCGTGGGCGTCCCCGAATCGTTCACCGAGCCCGTCAAGGACCCCCTCGGCGACCTCCTGTCCCGGTACGCCCGTACGCACGGCCCGTTCACCTCCGACCAGGCCGCCGCCCGCTTCGGCCTCGGCACGGCCGTCACGGACGGCGCCCTGCGACGGCTGGCCGCGAGCGGTCGCGTGGTCCAGGGCGAGTTCCGCCCACACCCTTCCCCGGAAGCGCTGCGCGCTGCCCCTTCTCCCGGAATCGGCCAGGAATGGTGCGACGCCCAGGTGCTCCGCCGCCTGCGCCGCCGCTCCCTGGCCGCGCTGCGGCACGAGCTGGAGCCCGTACCACCCGCGGCCCTGGCTTCCTTCCTGCCGCAGTGGCAGCAGGTGGGCCCGCTGGTCCCCAAGACGTCGTACGGGGCCGGGGGCCAGCGCGGCGGGTCGTACGGCCTGCGCGGCATCGACGGTCTGGTCCGGGCCGTCGAGCAGTTGCAGGGCGCGTCCGTGCCCGCCTCCGCCCTCGAAAAGCTGGTGCTGCCCTCCCGGGTCGGCGACTACGCTCCGGCGCTTCTGGACGAGCTGACCTCCACCGGCGAGGTGCTGTGGGCCGGCGCGGGCGCGCTCCCCGGCAAAGACGGCTGGATCTCTCTCTACCTCGCCGACACCGCCCCGCTGCTCCTGCCACCACCCCACCCGCTGGAGCTGTCCCCCCTGCACCAGTCCGTACTCCAGGCCCTCGCACCCGGTTACGGCCTCTTCTTCCGCCAGCTCGCCGACCAGGTGCGGGCCACCACCCACCCCGAGTGCACGGACCCCCAACTCGCCGACGCCCTGTGGGACCTGGCCTGGTCCGGCCGGCTCACCAACGACACCCTGGCCCCGCTCCGATCCCTCCTCGGCTCGGGCCGTACGTCCGGTTCCACCGCCCACCGGGCCAAGCGCGCGGTCCCCCGCGGCCGGTACGGCTCCCTGACCGCGGCCACCGGCCGCACGGGCCGCCCCACCGCCTCCCGTTCCGGGCCGCCGACCGTCGCCGGTCGCTGGTCCCTGCTGCCCGCCCCCGAACCGGAGCCCACCCACCGCGCCCACGCCCTGGCGCGCACGCTCCTGGACCGGCACGGTGTCGTCACCCGCGGTGCCGTCGCCGCCGAGGGCGTCGAGGGCGGCTTCTCCGCCGCGTACCGTGTCCTGGCCGCCTTCGAGGAGACCGGCCAGGCCCGGCGCGGGTATGTGGTCGAGGGGCTGGGCGCCGCGCAGTTCGCCATGGACGGCGCGGTCGACCGGCTGCGCGCGGTCAACACCAGCCGGGAGCGCACCGCCGACGGGTACGCCCAGGAGGCCCCGGGGAGCCGCCGCGCCACCGGACCGCAACGGGCCCTGGTCCTGGCCGCCGCCGACCCGGCGAACGCGTACGGAGCCGCCCTGGCCTGGCCCGAGTCGCCCGACGGCTCGACGCACAAACCGGGCCGCAAGGCGGGTTCGCTCGTCGTCCTCGTCGACGGTGAGCTGACGCTCTACATGGAGCGGGGCGGCAAAACCCTGCTGGCCTGGACGCAGGCGGATGAATCCGGCAAGCCCGACGAGGGCTCCCCCGCCGGCACCCGCCTCCGGCTCGCCCTCGAAGCGCTCACCGACGCCGGGCGGGCGGGCGCCCTCGGCACGATCACCGTGGAGCGCGTCAACGGCGCCGCCGCCCTCACCGCCCCGCTCGCCCCTGCTCTGGAGGCCGCCGGGTTCCACCCCACGCCGCGCGGCTTCCGCCTGCGCGCCTGAGGGACGGGGCTGCCGACTGCGGTGACCGGCGGGCGCGGCATCGGCCTGCGCATGCCCGGCCCCAAGCAGCCCAGCACAAGGCACTCCGTGCCCGGCGTCGAGCCCCGACGCCGGGCCCCCGCCCCAGGCACCCAGTGCCAAGCCCTCAGCTCCAGGCACCCGGCACCCGGCACCCGGCACCCGGCACCCGGCACCCGGCACCATCCCAGCTCCACGCGCCGCCCGGCACAATGGCCTCATGCCCGAAGGCGACACCGTTTGGCGTACCGCCCGCCGCCTGCACGAAGCGCTGGCGGGCAAACCGCTGACCCGTTCCGACCTGCGCGTGCCGAAGCTCGCCACCACGGACCTGTCCGGCCGTACGGTTCTGGAGGTGGTCCCGCGCGGCAAACACCTCCTCACCCGCGTCGAGGGCGGCCTGACCCTCCACTCGCACCTGCGCATGGACGGCGCCTGGAAGATCTACGCCCCGGCCGAGCGGTGGCGCGGCGGCCCCGCCCACCAGATCCGCGCGGTCCTCGCCACCGCCGACCGCACCGCCGTCGGCTACCGCCTGCCCGTACTGGAACTCCTGCGTACCGCCGACGAGGGCAACGCCGTGGGCCATCTGGGCCCCGACCTGCTGGGCCCCGACTGGGACGCGGACGAGGCGCTGCGGCGCCTGCTCGCCGACCCCGCCCGCCCCCTCGGCGAGGCACTGCTCGACCAGCGCAACCTGGCCGGCATCGGCAACGTCTTCAAGTGCGAACTGTGCTTCCTCCTACGCGCGTCCCCCTGGCTGCCCATCGGCCGCCTGCCCGCCCCGGAACGCGCGACCGCCCTCGCCAAGAAGCTCCTGGAAGCCAACAAGGACCGCCTCGCCCGCGTCACGACGCCGAGCGCCCGCCCGGACCGCCGCCAGTGGGTGTACGGCCGCGGCGGCCGCCCGTGCTTCCGCTGCGGCACACCGATCCGTACGGGAGAGCAGGGCCCGGCCACCCAGGAACGCGTCACCTACTGGTGCCCTACCTGCCAGCCGGAGGACGCGGCTGCGGCACCGGACGACAAGGCACGGTGATCCCGCGGCGCCTGATGGCCCGTCAGCAGCAAGCTCCACCCCATCAACCGCTGCACGCCGCAGCCCCCTCAGCCCCCTCAGCCCCCTCAGCCCCAATCAAGCAAAACGCCCCCGCCACCCGCGTCCCACCTCAAAGCCCACCCTTGTCCCCACCTCTCCACTAGGCCACCCGAGTGACCCGCCACCCCATCCCCCACATCCGATCACCCCACTCCCCACCGCCCCACACCCCTCACCTACGCCCCCGCCCCACAGCCCTCCCTACCCCACCCCGCAGCACGTCCCCAATGCGCCCGACAGCCCCACCACACCAATCACCCCAGCCACCCCGCCCGCTCCGGCCACCCCGCCCCCCACTCCGCCTCCGCCCCGCCCACGGCACGCAGTGCACCGGCAGCAGGCTCAGCCCCCAGCCCCCCGCCGCCACCGCCCCCTCGACGATCCCCGCCGTGCCCGGCCACAGCGTCAGACTCAGTACGGCCCACCACCACAGCCCCCCGACCGCGACCCCGGCCACCAGCCGTCCCGGAGATATGCCGAACCGGGTGAAGAAGTCGTGCCTAGCCATGGCTGCCTCCTCCGGTCGACGCTAGACGGGCGCAGCCGTCCAGCGGGAGGGCGCACCGGGGCACAACCGGCGCGAACGGATCTACGGAGCCCGATCATCCGGGCCCGTCCCCACCGATCTCGGTCTTCCCGGTATTTTCGCGCGGCTCCACCCGCCCCGCATCCAGACACCCCCTGGCCGTGCCCCGCCCCCCAACCCGAGGCACGACCGGCACGACGCCCTGGCCGCTCATGCCGCTCCTGCCGCTCCCCAACCCACCAAGCGGCCCTCGCGGCCCTCGCGCCTCTCCCACCTCGTACGCCAGCACGAACCCGCATCTCCCCGGCCCACCGCCCCGTGTCTCTTACGCTGCACTGAGTGATCATCGCCCCGCCGGCGGCCACCGCCCGAGATGCACCGAACGGAGACCTCCGTGAGCGCCGATCCCTCCGCCCGCGAACTGCGCATCGGAACCCGTACGAGCCCGATGGCCCTCGCCCAGACCGCCCACGTCGCCCGGCTGCTGCACGCCATCGACCCGCAGCTGCGCATCGTGACCGTCCCGGTCCAGACGGAGGCCGACCTCTGGCACGGCGATCTGTCCGGCACCGGCGGCAAGGGCCTGTTCGTCAAAGCCCTCGACGCGCAGTTGCAGCGCGGTGACATCGACCTCGCACTCCACTGCCTCAAGGACGTACCCGGTGACGTGCCGCTTCGCGAGGGGCTGGTCGTCGCCGCGCATCTGGAGCGCGCCGACGTCCGGGACGTGCTGGTCGTTCCCGAGCACTCACCGGTACGCCGCCTCGACGACCTGCCGCACGGCGCCCGGATCGGCACCGCCTCGGTACGCCGCCGGGCGCAGCTCCTGCGCATCCGGCCGGATCTGCGGATCGTGCCCGTACGTGGCGCCGTCGGCACCCGTCTGGACCTCATGGACGGCAAGCTCGACACAGCCGCCGAGCTGGACGCGCTGGTCCTGGCCGGTGCCGGGCTGGCCAGACTGGGCCTGACGCACCGGGTCCGGCAGATCTTCGAGGTGGAGGAGCTGCTGCCGGCTGTCGGCGCCGGCGTCCTGTCCCTGGAGTGCCGACGTCACGACACCACCGTCGCCGCGCTGTTGGAACGGCTCAACCACGAACCCACGCTCACCGAGGTGACCGCCGAGCGCGTCATGCTCCAGGGTCTGCGCGGCCACTGCAACAGCCCCATCGCGGGATACTGCGTCACCGGGCCCGAAGGCCAACTCTCCTTGCGCGGCATGGTCTTCTCCCCGGACGGCACCGCTTTCGCGCACGTGCATCTGCGCAGCGACGCACCGCACGACCCGGCCGCGCTCGGCGCGCACGCCGCGACCGAACTCCTCAGTCAGGGCGCCCGCTCACTGATCGACACCGGGACCCCTCTCTGACCCGAAGGCCGGGTACCGCCGCGAGCTGTGCGCGTTTCCCGCACTTTCCGCAGCCGGTACGGAGTCACCGCTGCCGATCGAACGCCGTTTGACTGCCGCTGATTGACGGGTGATACGCCGCTATCGAAGGGCAGCGAATGAGCAGTACGACGGTATGCCGACCCCGGGGCGGGGGGTGGGCCGGGGCAAGCGTACGCTCCCGATCATGGAGGGGCGTGAAGCGCTTCGGCGCCGCATTCGTATCTGGTTGGTTGTTTTCATCGTCTGCCTCGTGCTGAGCGGACTGACGGCTTTTCCGCTCGTCACCGAAATCCGGTGGATCGATGAACTGCTGCGGTCGGACGCGTCGCCGGTCGCCGGGCCATTGCCGGGGCTGGTCGAGTGGATCGGCAGGGTCCGGGAGGGGCTGGAGGCCACCGACGCGAAGTATCCGTTCGTGCTGTACGGGACGGACTGGCTGGCGTTCGCGCATCTGGTCATCGCGGTGGCGTTCTACGGACCGTTCCGGGACCCGGTACGGAATATCTGGGTCATCGACTTCGGCATGATCGCATGCGCGGGAATCATTCCGCTGGCCCTCATCTGCGGCCCGATTCGCGGAATTCCCTTCTACTGGCAGCTGATCGACATGTCGTTCGGCGTCTTCGGCGTCATTCCGTTGCTGGTGGTACGCCGCATGATCAAACGGCTTGAGGCGTACGAACTCGCGGCATGAACCCATGGGTGAGTGACGGCACGCCGGACCGAAGACCGTTCCGGCTGCCTCTGACCCCTGGCCCCCGATCCCTGAGAAATGACGAAAGTCCTCTCCCCGGCGCTCGGACGCGCCGGGGAGAGGACTTCCCCACACCAGGTCTTCCGCACGCCATTCGTCAGCCGGCCTGGCTGCTGTCCTTGTGACTGCCCCAGCCGTGCCAGCGGTCGATTTCGATCCAGGCGCTGACCCGGCCGCGGTCGCGCTGCGCGTAGGGGCTGCCGAGGTAGTGGTGGGCCAGCCGGTCGATGTCGGCCAGATCCTTGTCCTCGCGGAACTCGGTGACGCGGCCGATGATGCTGATGTGGGTGTACCAGCTCTCCTCGTCGAGGACGGTGAGCGTCACCCGGGGGTCGTTGCGCAGATGCTGGAGGCGCTTACGGCCCTCGTCCATGTTCACCAGCACCCGGCCGTCGTCCCAGAGGTACCAGGTCGCCGTGGAGACGGGCTGGCCGTCCGACCGAAGGGTCGTGATGACGGCCGGGTTGGCCTTCTCCAGCATGGCCACCGCCTCGCGCGGCAGCGGGGGTTTCGACATAGCGGGCACTCCTCCATACGTTGCTCATCCGGCATGCGTCTGCCTCAACATGTTCGTCCGCCCCCACTCTCCCAAACCACAGACACGCCATTACGACGCACCCGTCACAGGGGCCGCTTTCCGCTCCCTCGGGAACGGGCATGTGGACCCCTGAACAGCCGAGCGCCCCTCCTCATCCGTCGGAGGGGCGCTCGTACGGCCTGCGGTATGTCGTCCGTCCTCCGCTCATCGCGGGGACGACCGGCTCTGGAAGATCGTGGACCGCTCGGCGGAACCGCGTTCAGAACACCGTTCGGGAAGACCCGGTCGTCCCGCTCAGCCGGACTCCGCCTGGAACATCCAGTGGTGCTTTTCGAGGTCGGCGGTGAGGCCGATCAGGATGTCCTGGGTCACCGGGTCCGGCTCGTCGGTCGTACGGATGCGCTCCCGCATCCGCGCGATGACCGCGCCCAGCGCGTCGACCATGACGCGGACGACCTCGGCGTCCTTGATCCAGCTGTCCTGCACCGTGTCGATACCGCTGGTCTTCGCGACCGTCTCGGCCCGGCCGTCCGGCGAGACGCCGACGGCCGAGGCGCGCTCGGCGACCGTGTCCGCGTACGCGCGCGCGGTGTCCACGACGTCGTCGAGCTGGAGATGTACGGACCGGAACCGCGGGCCGATGATGTTCCAGTGGACCTGCTTCGCCACGAGCGAGAGATCCACCAGGTCGACGAGGGCTCCCTGCAGTGCGTCCCCGACCACCTTGCGGTCGTCTTCGGACAGCGTGCTCTTGACGACAGACATCCATTTACTCCTTTTCGGGCGAATGGTTGCGCTTCGCCCATCGTACAAACGATTGGTCCTGTCTGTACGGATCGGGTACCCCGTCGCGCCGCGGTAATGCCTGGCCGTCACAAGTGGGGACGGAAGTCCCGCCGACCGCTCCGCCCGGTCCGCCCGAAGGTCCCGGCTCCCTCGAAAAGCCCCGGGAAGCCCCCGGGAATGCCCCCGAGCAACCGCCCGATCAGCCCCCGGAAAACCTCCGGAAAGCCCAAAGAAAGTCCCGGAAAAGCCCCGAGCCCCACCTGGCGGCTGCCGGGCGGGGCTCAGGGAAGTCGTGGGGGCGCTCGCAGGGCGCCTGAAGAAGGAACCGGCGGCCTCTTGGTCGCAGCGGCTCAGGGGCCGTGGGGCCCGTAGGAGGGAGGAGAGGAGCTGAGCACGTACGGGGGGACGCCGGACGGCGGGGCCCGAAGGCCACGCCCGGGCGGACGCGGCGGCCTCAGGCCGCGACGACGTCCACGGCCTCCGCGGGAGCCTTGATCGTCACGCGGTCCTCGGGGACCCCGGTCAGCGAGGCCACCGACACCGAGTTCAGCTTCGGGCGCACCGGTGCGGGCACCGGGTCGCTCGCGGCCGCGGAGCGGGCCAGCTCGGCGAGCGCCAGCTCGTCGCTGACCTCGCGCATCAGCTCGGACATGCGCACATCCAGCGCGTCACAGATCGCCGAGAGCAGTTCGGAAGAGGCTTCCTTCTGTCCCCGTTCGACCTCGGACAAGTAGCCGAGCGACACCCGGGCGGAGGAGGAGACCTCGCGCAGGGTGCGGCCCTGGCGCTGACGCTGTCGGCGCAGCACGTCACCCAGCAGGCGACGAAGCAGAATCATCGCTGGCTCCCTCCTCGGACCTCGGAGTCGGATCCTTCTCGCCCCACCGTACCGCCTCGGGCCTCGGCCGTGCGGGGCGCGAGTTCGTGTTCACTCAGGGCTGTAAACATCAAAATTCCCCCCGTTGTTCCGTATCCTGTGCCGCCGCATTCTCTGTCAGTTCGCTCACCAGCAGCGTCAGCGCCGCCGCCACGGTTTCCCGGCGGATCCGTCCGCGGTCGCCGTCCAGCGTGAGCTGTCGCACGCCGCCCGCGCCGCCCGGCCCGTCGGCCGCGACGAAGACCGTGCCCACGGGCTGTCCATCCTGGGGGTCCGGGCCGGCGACCCCTGTAGTGGCGATACCCCAGTCCGCGCCCAGCACACGCCTTACACCGCGTGCCATCTGGCGGGCGACCTCCGCGTCCACGGCTCCGCGGGCGTCCAGAAGTGCCCCGTCCACGCCCAGGACGTCCCGTTTGAGTGCGGTCGCGTAGGCCGTCACCGAGCCCCGGAAGGCCCGGGAAGCCCCGGGTACCCCGGTGAGCGCCCCGGCTACCAGGCCGCCCGTGAGGGACTCGGCCACCGCCAGGCTCTCCCCGCGCGCCACGAGTGCGCCGAGCACCCGGGCGGCCACGGCCGACGTGTCGGGAGCGGTGTCCGGAACGCCCCCGGAGACCGCCCCCTGCGCAGGATCAGCAGACATTTCCACAGCCACTTCGGAAGGTCGTTCCCGGGCCCGGCCCCGAGCCCGGTTCCAGGGCCACCGCCGACTGCACCATACGAGAAATCCCCGTACGGGAACCCACCGGCCTCACCCTGCGGAATCCCCGTCGTCCCGGCCCTCCGCGGGGGCCGCGGACCGCTCCCCGGCCCGCGCCGCGCGCCCGGCAGGCCCGCCGCCGCGTACCTCGGCGGTGCTCCCGGCCGGTGCCCTGTCGGGTACCGGCTGTGCTTCCGCGGCTGCCCGGGCCCGCTCCTGCGCCTGCACCGCACGCGCCTCGGCCAGCCCGGCCCGCCGCAGGACGACCGCCTGCCGTACGTAGTCCAGCCCGGTCACGACGGTCAGCACCACGGCCACCGCCATCACCCACCACCGGAACGTCGCCAGCGGCCCGTTCAGCATGAGCACGTACATGCCCACCGCGGTGCCCTGGGCGAGCGTTTTCAGCTTTCCGCCGCGGCTGGCGGGGATGACGCCGTGCCTGATCACCCAGAACCGCATCAGCGTGATGCCCAGCTCGCGGAAGAGGATGACGCCGGTCACCCACCACGAGAGGTCGTCGAGCACGGACAGGCAGATCAGCGCCGCACCCATGATCGCTTTGTCCGCGATCGGGTCGGCGATCTTCCCGAAGTCCGTGACCAGGTTGTACTGGCGCGCCAGGTGGCCGTCGAACAGGTCGGTGATCATGGCGATGGCGAACGCGGCCCAGGCGAACGAGCGCCAGGCCGGGTCGTAGCCGTCGCCGTGCATGAGCAGCAGCACGAAGGCCGGTACGAGCAGCAGCCGCACCATCGTCAGGACGTTGGCGATGTTCCACAGCCCGGCCGTCCGGACGGCCGGCGCCGGGCGGTGGTGCCCACCGGCCGCGGAAGCCGGGACTCCGGTCATCTGCCCGCCTCCTCAGTACAGGGCACGCCGTCCACCGACAGCACCTCGGCCACCAGGTCGACGCCTTCACTTGCCACGGCCTTTGCTTCGACCATACGACCCGGCGCAAGGTCGAGTGAGGTCCGCAGCAAGGTGACGCCGTCCGTCTCGGGCGCCTGGTGAGCGGCCCGCCCCACGACCCCGTCCTCCTCGTCGACGCTGTCCACCAGGATCGTCAGGGTCTCCCCCAGCCGCTCCTCGGCGCGCTGCGCGGTCAGCTCCTCGGCCAGCCGGGAGATGTGCGCCAGGCGCTCGGCGACCTCGTCCGGGTCCACCTTGTTCTCGTATGTGGCCGCTTCGGTGCCGTCCTCGTCGGAGTAGCCGAACACGCCGATCGCGTCCAGCCGCGCCCCGGTCAGGAAGCGCTCCAGCTCGGCCACGTCCTCCTCGGTCTCACCGGGGAAGCCGACGATGAAGTTCGATCGGGCGCCGGCCTGCGGCGCCTTCGTCCGGATCTGCTCCAGCAGGTCGAGGAAGCGGTCGGTGTCGCCGAAGCGCCGCATCGCGCGCAGCACGCCCGGGGCCGAGTGCTGGAAGGACAGGTCGAAGTACGGGGCGACCTTCTCCGTCTGCGTCAGCACGTCGATCAGGCCCGGCCGCATCTCGGCGGGCTGGAGGTAGCTGACCCGGATGCGCTCGATGCCGTCCACGGCCGCCAGCTCCGGCAGCAGCGTCTCCAGCAGCCGGATGTCGCCCAGGTCCTTGCCGTAGGACGTGTTGTTCTCGGAGACCAGCATGATCTCCTTCACGCCCTGCTCCGCCAGCCAGCGGGTCTCGCCGAGCACGTCGGAGGGGCGGCGCGAGATGAAGGAGCCGCGGAACGACGGGATGGCGCAGAAGGAGCAGCGGCGGTCACAGCCGGAGGCCAGCTTCACGGAGGCCACCGGGCTGGTGCCCAGGCGGCGCCGGAGCGGCGCACGGGGGCCGGAGGCGGGCGCCACGCCCTCGGGCAGGTCGGCGGGGGCCGGGGCCGGCTCGGTGTCGCCGTGGCCGGGCAGCGCCACACCGGCGGCGTCCTGCCGCTCGGCCGGGCTGATCGGCAGCAGCTTGCGGCGGTCGCGCGGTGCGTGGGCCTCGACGTTGCCGCCGCTCAGGATCGTCTGCAGCCGGTCCGAGATGTTCTGGTAGTCGTCGAAGCCGAGCACGCCGTCGGCCTCCGGCAGGGCCTCGGCCAGCTCCTTGCCGTACCGCTCGGCCATGCAGCCGACGGCCACCACGGCCTGGGTGCGGCCGTGGTCCTTCAGATCGTTGGCCTCCAGGAGGGCATCGACGGAGTCCTTCTTGGCGGCCTCGACGAATCCGCAGGTGTTGACGACGGCGACATCGGCATCGGCGGCTTCCTCGACGAGCTCCCAGCCGTCCGCTGCCAGGCGGCCTGCGAGCTCCTCCGAGTCCACCTCGTTACGGGCGCAGCCAAGGGTGACAAGGGCGACGGTACGGCGTTCGGGCATGGAGTCAGCCTACTTTGTCCCGGCAGCCCCTATCGCTGCCAGGGTTGCCCCGTCCGTCCGGCGCCCCGGACCGGGCCGGTCAGCCCGCCTGCGGGCCCGCCGAGTAGCTCAGCCGCTCGACCGCGCCCTTGTCGCCGACCTTCTCGACCTCCTTGCCGTTGACGAACAGCTGCACGACCCCGGCATTGCCGACGACCAGGTCGATCCGCTTCTTGTCCGTGAAGGTCTTGGACTCGCCCTTCTTGAGCAGGCCGTCCTCCAGCAGGCGGCCGTTGGCGTCCTTGGCGGAGATCCAGCTCTGCCCGTCCTTCGCGGTGATCTTGATGGTGACCTTGTCCTTCGGCACGCCCGCGATCGCGCTCTCCGAGGGGCCCGGGCCGGGCACGGTGGTCGGCTTGGGGGTCTTGCCGGACTTGCCGGCGGCGGGCTTCGTCGGCTGCACCGGCGCCGCGGTGTTGTCGCCCTCGGCCACCGCGCTCCCCTTGCCGCCGCCGTTGAAGAGGGTGAAGCCCACGAACCCGACGACCGCGACGATGGCCGCGACCATGGCCGCGGTCCAGTTCGGGCGCCCTCGCTCGGGCCGGATGCGCTCGGCCTCGAAGAGCGGCGCGGCGGGCGTCGGCTCCGGCCGGCCGCCGCGGTCCCCGTCGAACCGGTCGATCAGCGGTTCCGGGTCGAGCCCGACGGCGCGGGCGAGCGTGCGGATGTGCCCCCGTGCGTAGACGTCGCCGCCGCAGCGCGAGAAGTCGTCCTGCTCGATACCGTTCACGATGGGCACCCGCACCCGCGTGGTGGTACTGACCTCGTCGACGGTCAGTCCTGCGGCGATACGGGCCTGCTGGATGGCGCGGCCGATGGAGGGCCGGTCGTCTTCGGGGGAGTTGCCGATGGACACGGGGGCGCCTTTCGAGCGTGAGCCACCTGCTGGAGGTTCAGTCTAGGGGTGTACCGAAAGGGTCGGGCAAGCGGAGAAGCGGACTTTGTACGCCATCAGAAGGCCACGTGAGGCTGCCGGACGCCCGGTCCGGCTTCCGATGGTGACGCATCCTCCCACCACCTCCCCCAACTTGACGTATCGGCGGAAGAAACGGTTGCTTACGATCTCCGACGAGCCCCCCGAATCCCTCGTTCGAGCGATTCGGGGGCGCGGCCCCTGGACTTCCTCCGCCGCTGTCGCCCACTGGGTGGGCAGGTCCGGGAGCGCCGCCCGGCGGGCGGCTCCGAAGCCGCCCGCCGGCGGCCTCCTATGAGGGCGTCTCCCCCCGGATGACCGCCAGTACGCCCTCCAGTTCGTCCGGCTTCACCAGGACGTCGCGCGCCTTCGAGCCCTCGCTCGGCCCGACGATGTTGCGCGACTCCATCAGGTCCATCAGCCGCCCGGCCTTGGCGAAGCCGACGCGCAGCTTGCGCTGGAGCATCGACGTGGACCCGAACTGGGTGGAGACGACCAGCTCCGCGGCCTGGCACAGCAGGTCCAGGTCGTCGCCGATGTCCTCGTCGATCTCCTTCTTCTTGGCCGTGCCGACCGTCACGTCGTCCCGGAAGACCGGCGCCATCTGGTCCTTGCAGTGCTGGACGACCTGCTGGACCTCGTCCTCCTGGACGAACGCGCCCTGCATGCGCACGGGTTTGTTCGCGCCCATCGGCAGGAACAGGCTGTCGCCCTTGCCGATGAGCTTCTCCGCGCCCGGCTGGTCGAGGATGACCCGGCTGTCGGCGAGCGAGGAGGTCGCGAACGCCAGCCGGGACGGCACGTTCGCCTTGATCAGGCCGGTGACCACGTCCACCGAGGGGCGCTGGGTGGCGAGCACCAGGTGGATGCCGGCGGCACGGGCGAGCTGGGTGATGCGGACGATGGAGTCCTCCACGTCCCGCGGCGCGACCATCATCAGGTCCGCCAGCTCGTCCACGATCACCAGCAGGTACGGGTACGGCGACAGCTCGCGCTCGCTGCCCTCCGGCGGCTTGACCTTGCCGCTGCGCACGGCGGCGTTGAAGTCGTCGATGTGCCGGTAGCCGTAGGCCGCCAGGTCGTCGTAGCGCAGGTCCATCTCGCGCACCACCCACTGCAGGGCCTCGGCGGCCTTCTTGGGGTTGGTGATGATCGGGGTGATCAGGTGCGGGATGCCCTCGTACGCGGTCAGCTCGACGCGCTTGGGGTCCACCAGCACCATCCGCACCTCGTCGGGGGTGGCCCGCGCCATCACCGAGGTGATCAGGCAGTTGATGCAGGACGACTTGCCGGAGCCGGTGGCGCCCGCGACGAGGATGTGCGGCATCCGCGCCAGGTTGGCCGTCACGTACCCGCCCTCGACGTCCTTGCCGAGGCCGACCAGCAGCGGGTGGTCCTCGCCCACCGACTCCGCCGAGCGCAGCACGTCGCCGAGGTTGACCATCTCCCGGTCGCTGTTGGGGATCTCGATGCCGACCGCGGACTTGCCGGGGATCGGGCTGATGATGCGGACGTCCGGGCTGGCGACGGCGTACGCGATGTTCTTGGCCAGCGCGGTGATCTTCTCGACCTTGACCGCCGGGCCCAGCTCGATCTCGTAGCGGGTGACCGTCGGGCCGCGGGTGAAGCCGGTGACCGCCGCGTCGACCTTGAACTCCTGGAAGACGGTGGTCAGCGACGCCACGACGGCGTCGTTGGCGGCGCTGCGGGTCTTGCCGGGGCCGCCGCGGGTGAGCAGGTCCAGCGACGGCAGGGCATAGGTGATGTCGTTGGACAGCACCAGCTGCTCGGCCCGCGAGGGCAGCTCGCCGGACGGCTCCGGCGCCGACTTCGTGAAGTCCGGCACCGGGCCCGAGGGCCGGTCCGCGCCGTCCTGGCCGGCGCCGCGGGCGGGCGGCACCGAGCCGCTGTCGGACTGCGACCCGGACGTGTCCTGCGCGCCGTCGCCGCGCTCGCCGGAGATGCCGCTGCTGAGGTCGGCGACCAGGGGCGAGGGCTGGACGCCGTGCAGGACGGCGCCGTCCAGCGAGGCGGCGGCCGCGGCGGCCACGTCCACCGCGTCCATGGGGCGGTCCGCGGGCTGCAGCGGCGTACGGCGGCCGCGGCGGCGCTTGGCCAGCGCCGCCTCCTCTATGGCGTCCGGATCGCCGGCGAGGTCCGGCTCGGGGGCGGCGCGCCGCGCGCTCCGCCGGGGCTGCTCGCGCCAGTCCTCGGCATACGCGTCGGGCTCCGCGGCCACCGGCTCGGGCTCGTACACCTCGACCAGACCCAGCCGGGCGCCGAGCTGCCGCAGCCGCTGCGGGATGGCGTTGACCGGGGTCGCGGTGACGACCAGCAGGCCGAAGACGGTGAGCAGCACCAGCAGCGCCACCGCCAGGGTCTGGCCGACGGTGAAGATCAGCGGCTTGGACGCGGCCCAGCCGACGTAGCCCCCGGCGTCCTGCATGGCCGCTATGCCGTCGCCCCGGCCGGGCGACCCGCAGGCCATGGCGACCTGCCCGAGGACACCGATGACCAGCGCGGACAGCCCGATCACGATGCGCCCGTTGGCCTCCGGCTTCTCCGGGTGCCGGATCAAGCGCAGTGCGATGCCGCCCAGCAGGATCGGTACGACCAGGTCCAGGCGGCCGAAGGCCCCGGTGATCAGCAGCTCGACGAGGTCGCCGACCGGGCCGCTGAGGTTGGACCAGGTGCCGGCCGCGATGACCAGCGCGAGACCGAGGAGCAGCAGCGACAGCCCGTCCTTGCGGTGGGCGGGGTCCAGGTTCTTCGCGCCGCGCCCGACGCCGCGGAACATCGCGCCGACGCCGTGCGCCAGTCCGAGCCAGCAGGCCCGCGCCAGGCGGTAGACGCCGCCGGTGGGCGACGGGGCCGGCCTGGGCGGCGCCTTCTTGGCGGCAGCCTTCTTCGCCGGCGCGCGCTTGGCCGGGGCGGTCTTCTTGGCGGGCGCCCTCTTGGCCGGAGCCGGCGCCCTCTTCGCCGGTGCCTTCTTCGCGACGGCCTTCTTGGCGGCGCCTCCGGGCTGTCCGGCGCGCTGCTTCGAGGGGCCCGCCGTGCTCTGGGAACCCTTGCCGGACGTACGTGAGGCCATGGTGACGAGATTACAGGCGACGGCCACAGTGACACGAGCGCTCGGGCCTTCACCCATTCGTGTCGCGCCATGGGTCCGGCGCCGCGCACCGGCGGCCGACCAACGGAGCCGCTCACACGGCTGGTGATGGCTCGTCAGGGCCGCGCCGGGATCGGGGGGCCGGATACGGGTCCGCGGCCCGTCCAGCGCCTCTCAGGGCGCCCGGACGGCGCCGCGCACGGCGTCGCTCAGGCGGCCCCGTTGCCCGTGCCGGGCTCCAGGGCGTCCAGCGCCCGCCGCAGGCCGGTGAGCTTGCGCTCCAGATGCGCCGCGGTCGCCACGGCCGCGGCGTCCGCCGACTCGTCGAGCTGCTTGGACAGCGCCTCGGCCTGCTCCTCCACGGCCGCGAGCCGGGCGGAGAGTTCGGCGAGCAGCCCGGCCGGCTCCTTGGCGGACTCGTCCGCCGCCGCCCGGCCGCTCTCCAGCTGGAGCCGCAGCAGCGTCGCCTGCTCCCGCAGTTGACAGTTCTTCATGTACAGCTCGACGAAGACCGAGACCTTGGCGCGCAGCACCCACGGGTCGAACGGCTTGGAGATGTAGTCGACCGCGCCCGCCGCGTAACCACGGAAGGTGTGGTGCGGACCGTGGTTGATGGCGGTGAGGAAGATGATCGGGATGTCGCGGGTGCGCTCGCGCCGCTTGATGTGCGCGGCCGTCTCGAACCCGTCCATCCCCGGCATCTGCACATCGAGCAGAATCACCGCGAAATCGTCGGTGAGCAGTGCCTTGAGCGCTTCCTCCCCGGACGATGCCCGCACCAGTGTCTGATCGAGCGCGGAGAGGATCGCCTCCAGCGCCAGCAGATTCTCCGGCCGGTCATCGACCAGGAGGATCTTGGCCTTCTGCACCATGGCCCGTCCTCCTCGCCCCGGCAATGAACCGGACGCCGCCCCAGGGGACGGCTCTGTCATGCCGCCCGTCCTTGTGCCGGTCATCGTAGCCGCACCCCGCCTGTCGCCACACCCTGTCACCGCGATGTCACTGTGCACGTAGCACAAACGCAGTGAGAGACCAGAAGGTTCCCCGAATACCGCTCTCCCACACGTGGCCGGCCACACTGAGTCAACATGCGGGGAACCTTACGAGCCTCATTTGACGAACGTGTCACCGCGTGCGCATCCATTGCTCCATCACCGTCAGCAGGTGGTCGGTGTCCACCGGCTTGGTCACGTAGTCGGACGCCCCGGACTCGATGCTCTTCTCCCGGTCGCCCTTCATCGCCTTCGCGGTCAGCGCGATGATCGGCAGCCCGGCGAACTGCGGCATGCGCCGGATCGCGGCCGTGGTCGCGTAGCCGTCCATCTCCGGCATCATGATGTCCATCAGGACCAGCACCACGTCGTCGTGCTGCTCCAGGACCTCGATGCCCTCGCGGCCGTTCTCCGCGTACAGCACGGACAGCCCGTTCTGCTCCAGCACGCTGGTGAGCGCGAACACGTTGCGGATGTCGTCGTCGACGATCAGCACCTTCTCGCCGTGGAAGCCGCCGTCGAAGCCGGACGTCACCAGGTCCTGACCGTTGCCGATCCAGGGCTCCTCGGCGGGCGCCTGCGGCGGTTCCTCGGCCGGCTGCGGTGCCTCCGGCGGGGTGGCCGCGGCCGGCAGCTCCGGCCGCGGCCGCTCACCGGCGGCCGGGCGGCGCCGCCGCCGGGGCCCCGGCCCGCTGTCCCGGGACGGCGCGGCGCCGGACTGCGCGGCCTCCTCGTCGGCCTGCCGCCCGATCTCCGCGTCCCGCGCCTCGGCGTCCATCGCGAGCCCGCCCGCGACCAGTTGCGGGTAGCCCTGCGGCGGCAGCCCGCCCGGGTTGTGCGGCAGGTACAGCGTGAAGGTGGAGCCGCGGCCCGGCTCGCTGGCGGCGTGGATCTCCCCGCCGAGCAGCCGCGCGATCTCCCGGCTGATGGACAGGCCGAGACCGGTGCCGCCGTACTTGCGGCTGGTCGTGCCGTCCGCCTGCTTGAACGCCTCGAAGATCACCCGCATCTTGCTGGAGGCGATGCCGATGCCGGTGTCCGTCACCGAGAACGCGATCATGCCGGCGTCCGGCTCGCGCAGCGCGCCGTGCTCCAGCAGGTGCTCGCGGATGTCCGACGGCACGTCGTCGCCGGCCGGCCGGATCACCAGCTCCACGGCGCCGCTGTCGGTGAACTTCACCGCGTTGGCCAGCAGGTTGCGCAGCACCTGGAGCAGCCGCTGCTCGTCGGTGTGCAGCGTCGCGGGCAGCTCCGGCGAGACCCGTACGGAGAAGTCCAGCCCCTTCTCCGCGGTCAGCGGCCGGAACGTGGCCTCCACGTAGTCGACGAGCTGGACCAGCGCGATCCGCGTCGGGCTGACGTCCATCTTGCCGGCCTCGACCTTCGACAGGTCCAGGATGTCGTTGATCAGCTGGAGCAGGTCGGAACCGGCGCCGTGGATGGTCTCGGCGAATTCCACCTGCTTCGGGGAGAGGTTCCCCTCGGCGTTGTCGGCGAGCAACTTGGCGAGGATCAGCAGCGAGTTGAGCGGCGTACGCAGCTCGTGCGACATGTTCGCCAGGAATTCCGACTTGTAGCGCATCGAGACGGCGAGCTGCTCGGCGCGCTCCTCCAGGACCTGCCGCGCCTCCTCGATCTCGGTGTTCTTCACCTCGATGTCGCGGTTCTGCGCCCGCAGCTGCTCGGCCTTCTCCTCCAGTTCGGAGTTGGACAGCTCCAGCGCCTTCTGGCGGCTCTCCAATTCGCCCGAGCGTTCCTTGAGTTGTTCGGTCAGCTCCTGCGACTGCTTGAGCAGCACCTCGGTCTTGGTGTTGACGGAGATGGTGTTGACGCTGGTCGCGATCATCTCCGCGATCTGGCTGAGGAAGTCCTTCTGGATCTGGGTGAACGGCTGGAAGGAGGCCAGCTCGATCACGCCGAGCACCTTGTCCTCGAAGAGCACCGGCAGCACGATCACATTGGCCGGCGGGGCCTCGCCGAGCCCGGAGGCGATCTTCAGATAGCCGGAGGGCACGTTCTCCACCAGGATCGTGCGCTTCTCGGCCGCCGCCGTACCGATCAGGGTCTCGCCCGGCCGGAACGTCGTCGGCATGGTGCCCATCGAGTAGCCGTACGAGCCCATCAGCCGCAGCTCGTAGGCGCCCGGCTCACCGCCGTCCGCGCCGATCTCGTTGCTGTCGCCGGGCTGCGCGGCGAGGAAGAACGCGCCGTGCTGCGCCGAGACCGCCGGGGACAGCTCGCTCATGATGAGCGTCGCCACGTCCTTCAGGTCGCGGCGCCCCTGCATCAGACCCGAGATGCGGGCCAGGTTGCCCTTGAGCCAGTCCTGCTCCTCGTTGGCGAGGGTGGTCTCGCGGAGCGTGGCGATCATCGTGTTGACGTTGTCCTGGAGCTCCAGGATCTCGCCCGCCGCGTCCACGTCGATGCGGACGTTGTGGTCGCCCAGGGTCACCGCGGCGGCGACGGCGGCGATCGCCCGCACCTGGCGGGTCAGGTTGCCCGCCATCTCGTTCACCGACTCCGTCAGGTCCTTCCAGGTGCCGGCCACGCCGCGCACCTGCGCCTGCCCGCCGAGCTGGCCTTCCGTACCCACCTCGCGGGCCACCCGGGTGACCTGCTCGGCGAAGGAGGAGAGCTGGTCGACCATCGTGTTGATGGTCGTCTTCAGGGCCAGGATCTCGCCCCGCGCGTCGATGTCGATCTTCTTGGTGAGGTCGCCCTTGGCGATGGCCGTGGTGACCATGGCGATGTTGCGGACCTGGCCGGTCAGGTTGTTGGCCATCGAGTTCACCGACTCGGTGAGGTCCTTCCACGTACCGGCGACGCCGGGGACGCGGGCCTGGCCGCCCAGGATGCCGTCGGTGCCCACCTCGCGGGCCACCCGGGTGACCTCGTCGGCGAACGACGACAGTGTGGTGACCATCGTGTTGACCGTGTCGGCGAGCTGCGCGACCTCGCCGCGCGCCTCGACCGTGACCTTCTTGGTCAGGTCGCCGTTGGCGACCGCCGCGGAGACCTGGGAGATGTTGCGTACCTGGATGGTCAGGTTGTTGGCCATCAGGTTGACGTTGTCGCTGAGGTCCTTCCAGATGCCGGTGACGCCCGGGACCCGGGCCTGGCCGCCCAGCTGCCCTTCCGTACCGACCTCACGGGCGACGCGGGTGACCTGCTCCGCGAAGAGCGACAGCTGGTCGACCATCGTGTTCACGGTCGTGACCAGTTCGAGGATCTCGCCCTTGGCGTCGACGGTGATCTTCTTCGAGAGGTCGCCGCGCGCGACCGCGGTGGTCACCTCGCCGATGCTGCGCACCTGGGAGGTGAGGTTGTTCGCCATGAAGTTGACGGACTGGGTGAGGTCCTTCCACGTACCGCTGACGCCCTGCACCTCGGCCTGGCCCCCGAGGATGCCCTCGGTGCCCACCTCGCGCGCCACCCGCGTCACCTGCTCGGCGAAGTTCGAGAGCTGGTCCACCATCGTGTTCAGGGTGTTCTTCAGCTCCAGGATCTCGCCGCGGGCGTCCACGTCGATCTTCTGGGAGAGGTCGCCGCGCGCGACCGCCGTCGCGACCTGCGCGATATTGCGCACCTGGGCGGTCAGGTTGCCGGCCATGCCGTTCACCGAGTCGGTCAGGTCGCGCCAGACGCCCGCGACGCCCGGCACCTGGGCCTGGCCGCCGAGCCGGCCGTCCGTACCGACCTCGCGGGCCACCCGGGTGACCTGCTCCGCGAAGGCCGAGAGCTGGTCGACCATCGTGTTGATGGTGTTCTTCAGTTCCAGGATCTCGCCGCGCGCGTCCACGTCGATCTTCTGCGACAGGTCGCCGCGCGCCACCGCCGTGGTCACCTGGGCGATCTGCCGTACCTGGGACGTCAGGTTCCCCGCCATGAAGTTGACGGAGTCGGTCAGCTCCTTCCACGTACCGCTGACGCCGTCCACCCGGGCCTGACCGCCCAGCCGGCCCTCCGTGCCCACGTCCCGGGCCATCCGCGTGACCTGGTCGGCGAACGAGGACAGCTGGTCCACCATCGTGTTCACGGTGTTCTTCAGCTGGAGCATCTCGCCGGAGACGTCGACCGTGACCTTCTGGGACAGGTCGCCGTTGGCGACCGCCGTGGTCACCTGGGCGATGTTGCGCACCTGGCCGGTGAGGTTGCGGAAGGCGGTGTTGACGGAGTCGGTCAGGTCCTTCCACGTACCGGCGGCGCCCGGCACCGCGGCCTGGCCGCCCAGCTCGCCCTCGACACCGATCTCCCGGGCGACGCGCGTCACCTCGGCGCCGAACGAGGACAGCTGGTCCACCATCGTGTTCACGGTGTTCTTCAGTTCGAGCATCTCGCCCGCGACGTCCACCGTGACCTTCTGCGACAGGTCACCGTTGGCGACCGCCGTCGTCACCTGCGCGATGTCGCGCACCTGACCGGTCAGGTTGCGGAAGGCGTTGTTCACCGAGTCGGTGAGGTCCTTCCACGTGCCCGCGGCGCCCGGCACCTGCGCCTGCCCGCCGAGCTGGCCCTCGGCGCCGACCTCGTTGGCGACCCGGGTGACCTCGTCCGCGAAGGTACGCAGCGTCTCGGTCATCGTGTTGATCGTGTCGGCGAGCTGCGCGACCTCGCCGCGCGCGCTGACCGTGACCTTCTGGGACAGGTCGCCGTTGGCCACCGCCGTGGTCACCTGGGCGATCCCGCGCACCTGGGCGGTGAGGTTGCCGGCCATCAGGTTGACCGAGTCCGTGAGGTCCTTCCAGACGCCCGCGACGCCCGGGACCTGCGCCTGGCCGCCCAGCTCGCCCTCCGTGCCGACCTCGCGGGCCACCCGGGTCACCTCGGAGGCGAAGGAGGAGAGCTGGTCCACCATCGTGTTGACGGTGTTCTTCAGCTCCAGCATCTCGCCGGCGACGTGGACGGTCACCTTGCGTGACAGGTCGCCCTTGGCGACGGCGGTGGTGACCAGCGCGATGTCCCGCACCTGCGCCGTCAGCCGGGACGCCATCGTGTTGACGGACTCGGTCAGGTCCTTCCAGGACCCGGACATGCCGCGCACCCGCGCCTGCCCGCCGAGCTTGCCCTCCGTACCGACCTCGCTGGCGACCCGCGTCACCTCGTCGGTGAAGGCCGACAGCTGGTCCACCAGACCGTTGACGGTCCGGCCCACCTTCAGGAACTCACCGCGCAGCGGATGCGCCGAACCCCCGTCCGAACCGCGCGAGCGCAGGTCCATCCGCTGTTCCAGGTCGCCCTCGGATACCGCGGAGAGCACCCGGCCCACCTCGGAGACCGGCCGTACGAGATCGTCGACCAGGGCGTTCGAGGCGTCGATGGCCGCGGCCCAGGAGCCCTCGCAGGCGCCCGCCTCCAGCCGTTCCGTGAGTTTTCCCTCACGCCCCACGACCCGGCGCACCCGCGCCAGCTCTCCCGTCAGGTGCAGATTGCGGTCCGCCACCTCGTTGTACACCGCGGCGATCTCCGACATCACGCCGTCGCCGGACACCGTCAACCGCTTCCGGAAATTCCCGTCCCGCATCGAGACGAGAGCAGCCAGCAGCCGGTTCAGCGCAGCCGTATCCACCTCAGTCGTCCCGTTGCTCCGGGAACGTCCGCCTTTCGCGCGCGTGCTCGTGCCCCGCGCCGCTGCGCCAGACTCCACCGTGTCCCTCCCGCAGGGTCGACCGTTCTACCCGGGCCTTCTCTTTGAGCTTGCCCAGTGTTTCACCATGGCCCAACCAGGCCATAACAGTTCGGCAGCATCGCATACCGTCCCGAGCACGATCGGGGCGGAAACACACGTGACCGGCATCCGCACGCGCGGCGAAGGTAAGTAACCTGGCATCCGGCTGTCCACCCGCCCTGGCCGTCCAGCACGGGCAGTGGGCGAGCACACCAGGCTTTCGTAAGGGGCGCCGCCATGGTGGGAGAGCAGATCACCGACACACGCATGAGGAGACCAGTGATCACCGCGCGGGCCGCTGCCACGTTCGAGCCGGTCGGCCGCTCGGTCGCCACCGCCCGCGCCTTTGTGCGGGACACCCTCCAGGGCTGGGGCTACGGCGACATCGTCGACGACGCCGTCGTCCTGACCAGCGAACTGGTCACCAACGCCGTCGTCCACGCGGGCACCGCCGCCGACGTCCTGTGCCTGCGCTCGGACGGCGGGGTGCGCATCGAGGTCGCGGACCGCTATCCGGAGCGGGAGATCCCGCTGCAGAACACCGGCCGCGCGTTCGCCCATCCGGACCGCGAGGGCGGCCGCGGGCTGCTCCTGTGCGGCGCGCTGGCCAGCCGGTGGGGCGTGGAGTACACCGCCTCGCAGAAGCACGTCTGGTTCCAGCTCGACCTGCCCGAGCGTCCGGCCGGCACCCGCTCGGCGGGCCCCGCGCTGCCCGTGGACGCCCTGCCGGTCGCCGACAGCCGGGTCCGCGTCGCGGTCGTCCAGATCGACCGCGGCGGCTGCATCAGCTTCTGGAACGAGGACGCGCGGGACCTGTTCTCGTACGACCCCGAGCAGGTCATCGGCAAGCCGCTCACCGACTTCGCCGCCTGGCCGCACACCCCGGGCACCGGCACGGGCATCGCCGAGGCACTGCTGCTCTCCCGCTGGGAGGGCTCCTACGGCATACGGGGCGCGGACGGCCGGGTCGTCCCGGTGTACGCCTCCCACCTGCGAGTACGCGACGCCGACGGCGAGCCGTACACGGTCTGTCTCCTGGTGCGCGACCACGAGCGCGCCGTCCTCCAGAGCCCGCTGCGCCCGCCCGCCCCCGACCAGGCAGCCCAGCCGGCCGAGGGCCGCGGCCCCGCCGACCCGTTCGAGGTCTTCATCGGCTCCCCGGCCCCCGACGACCTCGACGGCCTGCTCCAGCGCACGGTCGAACGCGCCCGCGACATGCTCGACGGCGACGCCGCGTATCTGCTGCTGGCCACCGACGACGAGACCGAGCTGGAGGTACGGGCCTCCACCGGCCTGCCCTCGGCCCGCCAGCGCTTCGCCCGGGTGCCGGTCGAAGCGGGCTCCGGACGGTACGGCTCCGCCCGGATGCCGGCCGTCCACGAGGATCTGACCGCCGTGCCCGGCGCCGTGCCCCTGCTCTCCGGTACGGGCATGCGCTCGGTCGTCACGGTCCCCCTGAAGGTCGAGGGCCGGCTGACCGGCTCGCTGGGCGTCGCCGCCGAAGCCCCCGGCCGCTACACGAACGAGGAGGCACTGCGCCTCCAGTTCGCCGCCGACCGCATCGCGCTGGCCGTCGAGCGCGCCCGCCTGACCGAGCTGGAGCGGCTGCGCCGCGGCTCCCTCTCCTTCCTCGTCGAGGCGTCCGACCTGCTGGCCGGAACCCTCGACCGGGACCAGACGCTGGCCCTGATGGCCCAGATGACGGTCCCCACCCTGGCCACCTGGTGCGCCGTCTACACCGTCGCCGACCAGGCGTCCGAGCCGGAGCTGTCCTACGTGCTGCACGAGGACGAGGACCGCATCGACGGCCTCAAGTCGCTCCTGATGAAGGTGGACCCGCCGGAGCCGGTGCCCACGCCCGGCGCCCGGCTGTGGAACGCGCCGACCGACGCCGCCCACGACGCGGCCCTGCGCACCTCACTGCGCAGCCTGGGCCTGGGCCACTCCGCCCGCCCCTCCTCGGGGCCGGGCGCCAGCCTGGCCACCGCCTCCGCGGTCGGCGGCGAGACCGTCGTCCTGCCCCTGGTGGCCCGCAACCGCGTCATCGGCATGCTCACCCTGGGCAAACCCAGCGAGGAGCACTTCCGACAGGAGATCCTGGAACTCGCCGAGGACCTGTCCCGCCGGGCCGCCCTCGCGCTGGACAACGCGCGCCTGTATTCGGAGCGCACCGCCATCAGCCAGTCCCTCCAGCGCAGCCTGCTGCCCCCGGAGCTGCCCGAGGTGCCGGGCGTCGAGGTCGAGGTGATCTACCGCGCGGCGGGCGAGGGCAACGAGGTCGGCGGCGACTTCTACGACGTCTTCCCGATCCGCGACGGGGCGTACGGCTTCGCCATCGGCGACGTCTGCGGTACGGGCCCGGAGGCCGCGGCCGTCACCGGCCTGGCCCGGCACGCGCTGCGCCTGCTCGCCCGCGAGGGCTTCGGCGGCCCCGCGGTCCTGGAGCGGCTCAACGCCGCGATCCTCGACGAGGGCGCCCGCAGCCGCTTCCTGACCCTCTTGTACGGCGAGCTGTGGCCGCAGCGCAACGGCAGCGCCGTCCTGAAGGTCGTCTGCGCGGGCCACCCGCTGCCGCTGCGCCTGCGGCAGGACGGCACGGTGGAGCCGGCCGCCGAGCCGCAGCCGCTGCTGGGCGTCATGGAGGACCTGGAGCTGTACGAGCAGACCATCACCCTCGACCCGGGGGATGTGCTGCTGTGTGTCACCGACGGCGTCACCGAACGCCGCGAAGGCACTCGCATGCTGGGCGACGACGGCCTGACGGACGTGCTGACGACCTGTACGGGCCTGACCGCCGGTGCGGTGGCCGCGCGCATCCTGCGGGCGGTGGAGCGCTTCGCCGCCGAGCCCGCGTCCGACGACATGGCCATTCTCGCCATGCGCGTCCCCGAGGTCCCGCTCGACGCGTGACCCGGGGGCCCACCGGGCCTTCCCCGTGCATGCAAAAAGGCCCCCGCCAGTGGCGGGGGCCTTTCCCTCTGAGCCCCAATACGGAATCGAACCGTAGACCTTCTCCTTACCATGGAGACGCTCTGCCGACTGAGCTATTGGGGCGCGGCAACGGAATAGAGCATACCCGAACTCCTCCGATAACCCGAATCGCCTACCGCGCATGGTGAAGAACGCTTCGCATTCTCCGTCAAAAGGGATTTTCAGCACGCCGGTTGCAGCAGTCCGCCGAGCGCGTTACAGGCGCCGGCCAGCCGCTGCAATTCTCGGCGCGAGAGTTCCGTGTGCACCGGCAGCGCCAGCGTCTCGTCCACCGCCCGCTCGGTCTGCGGCAGGTACACATCCCGCCGCAGCGGCGGCAGCCGGTACACGGGAGCCTGGACGGGCACACGGCAGGCGACGCCGCGCGAGCGCAGCGCCCGCGCGAAGGCGTCCCGGTCCGGCCGTCCGTTCCCCGGCACGCGCACCACGTACTGCTCGTACGTGTGCCCCGCGGCGGCCGGTGGCGTCACCACACCGGTGAGCCGTCCGCCCAGGTAGGCGGCGTGGTCCCGGCGTCGCCGTATCGTTTCCTGGTCCGCCTGCCGGGCGCCGGGCTCCTCCTCGGCGACCACCAGCAGGCCGTGCCGCTGGCCGATCTCGCGGATCCAACCCATGTCCGCCGGCCGCCCGAAGCGGTGTACGGCGACGACGGCCGCCGTGCGCGGGGTGACCGCGTCGGCCACCGCGGCAGGGTCGAGACAGTAACTGTCCGCGTCGACATCGGCGAAGACCGGCAGCGCGCCCAGCTCCACGACCGCCTCGGCGATCTCGGGGTTCCCGTAGGCGGGCACCACCACCTCGTCGCCTTCGCGGACACCGGCCGACTTGAGCGTTCCCACTGTCCCCATGCCGCGGATCCTGACCACATGAAGTGAACATGAAGTAACGCTCCGGACTGCACGGCGGGAACAAAAAAGCTCCGGTCCCTGAACCAAGAGGTTCAGGGACCGGAGCTAAAGAAAAGTTCGGCGGCGTCCTACTCTCCCACAGGGTCCCCCCTGCAGTACCATCGGCGCTGAAAGGCTTAGCTTCCGGGTTCGGAATGTAACCGGGCGTT